>DKYC01000101.1 GCA_002492295.1 Lachnospiraceae bacterium UBA7110 | reverse complement strand
TAACCGCTTGACCAACGAGCCATAACTGTTCTTTAACAGCCGTCAGACACTCTTTCGCGCTGACAGCTATTAAAGTATATAACAGATTTTTGCAAAAAGCAAGTCCTTTTTTTATTTTTGCATATTTTTTTCCAAAACCCCTCTATCCTTGCAAAGCATTTCAAAGAACTCCTCCTGCGGCATGGGCTTTGCGTAATAATAGCCCTGCACCCTGTCGCAGCCGATTTTTGAAAGAAGTTCCACCTGTTCCTTCGTCTCCACGCCCTCCGCCAAAAGTCCAAGCTCCAACTTTTTCGCCATTGCAACCACATGCTCCAAAATCAGTTTTCCCTTTTCCGATGCCATCATGTTGTCCATGAATTTCTTATCCAGCTTCAGCACGTCAAACGGTGTCTCCAAAAGCACGTTTAAGGAAGAATAGCCGCTCCCGAAATCATCCATAAGCAGCGTGAAACCGTCCTTTTTAAGCTGCTCCGCCATCTTACTGATTTTCTCGTCGTTTGCAGTCTCCGTGATTTCCAGTTCCAAAAGAGACTTATCTATCCGGCTTTCCCGGATATTGGCAACCAGAACCTGCATAAAATCCATATCCTTCAAATGCTGCCTTGACACGTTCACCGATACCGGACAGTCCCGGATTCCCAAGTCAGCACACCTCTTAAGGAAATGGCACGCCTCTTCCCATATGTAATAATCAACCTTTCTGATAAAGCCGTTTTCTTCAAAAATCGGAATAAACTCGCCGGGGTAAACCATTCCCCTCTGCGGGTGGATCCACCGCACGAGTGCCTCCGCGCCCACGATTTTGTTGCGCGAAATACTGTACTTTGGCTGTAAATACATTTGAAACTGCTTTTCGTCAATCGCGGCGTTCATATTCTCTTCGATAAACTTACGCGTATACAAAAGCTCCTTAAACTGTTCCTGGTAAAACAGACGGTTTGTGACCACCTCAGCCTTTGCCGCTTTTCTTGCAATCGCCGCCCTGTCCTCCATCTGACGGATTTCCATTTCCCGGTCCTCAACCGTGTACACGCCAAAACTCAGCTGCAGCTTTACTTCCTTAAATTCCACAAAATTCTGTTCCAGACGCGTAATCAGATCATCAAGCTCGGAATCCGTCTCATATTCCGTCACAATACTAAACACGTCCGCCCGCAAATTCATAAAATACTGCCTGTCCCCGCAGAGCGATTTCAGATTTTCCGAAATAAAAAACAACACCTCGTCGCCAAACTTTTCGCCGTAAAGGTCATTGATTATCTTAAACCGCTTAATGTCAAACTGGACAAACGCCACTTTTTTATCCGTACTGTCAAGAAGTTTTGTTACATTACCGGTAAACTTGCGCCGCTTATCCGCCTGATTGATAATCGATGTCAGGTCAATCGCCTCTTCCGCCGTATTTTGGTGCGAAAAATCGTTTTTCCTTTTGTGGTAATCATCGATCATTTCCTCAACAATCGCAATGCACACCCTCATCGCGCGTGGGCAAAGCTTAAGCATAAGTCCCTCCTTGCGGATGACTGCCAGCCCTTCCGGCTTGGAAATGTCCTGTCCGAGTATCGCCTTACAGGTAATGTCGCCTGCCATTCTCTCCTTAAACAGGGCAAGAAACTCCTCCGCCTTTTTGTTGCCGTACAGTTCCAGCTCCTTATCCTGCGGGTCATAAAAGCCAAAAGCCATTCCAAGCACCATAAAAGACGCCGTAATGCATCCGCAGGTTCCGCCCTCCCGCATCCCTGCGCCAAAGCAGGTGCTGATTTTAAAGCAATCCTTCAAATTATATCCAAGCTCATTTGCAAACGCGCCTACAATCGCCTGGGAACAGTGATATCCGTTTTTTTGAAGCTCCACTGCTTTTTCCAAGTGCGTCACTGTATTATCCCCCTTCTGCCATACACGGTATTTTTTTCATTATATATCAAAATACACTGCTCTCTCAACCGTCTTTTTGTACAAATTTACTCCTCGCCAAATAAGATTCTAAAGCTTCCCTCCAGTACCGTAAGCCTGCAGGTTCCACCCCGTCTGAGCTTCCCGAATAAAATTTCATCCGCCAAAAGCGGCTTGACGCTTCCCTGGATTACGCGGTCAATCTCCCTTGCCCCAAACTCCGCGCTGATGCCCTTCTTCCTGACAAGCGCTTTCGCCGCGGCATCTGCCGAAAAGCGGATTTTCTTTTTGGCAAGCATATCCGACAGCTCCCCGAGCTTTTTGTCCACAACCTGGTCCGCCATTTTTTCATCCATCGCATGAAATACCACAATTTTGCTCAAGCGGTTGCGAAACTCCGGCGAAAAGATGCGCTTTACCTCCTCCAAAATAACGTCCGCCTTCACATCCTGCGCACGGAAACCGATTCCATGCGCCCCAATACGGCTTGCGCCCGCGTTCGAAGTCATAATCACAATCACATTCCGGAAATCCGCCTTTCTTCCCTGATTGTCCGTAAGCGTCGCATAGTCCATAATCTGGAGCAGGATATTATAAATGTCCGGATGCGCCTTCTCAATCTCGTCCAAAAGAAGAACGCAGTGCGGATGTTTCCTGACTTCCTCAGTCAACAATCCGCCCTCCTCATAACCCACATAGCCTGCCGGCGCGCCAATCAGCTTTGCCACCGCATGCTTTTCCTCGTACTCACTCATGTCAAAGCGCACAAGACTGATATCCAGCTCTTTTGCAAGGCATCTTGCGATCTCCGTTTTTCCAACCCCCGTAGGACCCACAAACAGAAGGTTTGCAAGCGGTTTCCCCTCCTCCAGAAGTCCTGCCCTTGAAAATTTCACTGCATTTACCACCTGGGCAAGCGCCTCATCCTGCCCGAAAATCCGTTTTTTCATGCGCCTTTCCAGTGTCGCAAGCGATTGTGTCTCATCATGTTCCACTGTCTGTTTGGGGATGTTACAGGTCTTTGCAATGATTTCATCAATTAAATTCCTGCCCACGGTCTGGCTCTTCCGGTCAAGCGGATGCATGCGCCTGTACGCGCCCGCTTCGTCAATCAAATCAATCGCCTTATCAGGAAGGAAACGCTCATTAAGATACCTGGAAGCCATCTGTGCCGCATATAAAAACACACCCTTTTCATATCTGACGCCATGGTATTCTTCATAATTTTTCCGCAGTCCTTCAAGAATTTCCACCGTGTCGGAAACGGATGGTTCCCTGATATCAATCTTCTGAAAACGTCGTACAAGGCTTTTGCTTTTCTCAAAGTGTTTTTTATACTCCTCATACGTCGTCGCCCCGATAAACCGGATATGTCCGTCTGCAAGGTAAGGCTTTAACATATTGGAAATATCAAAAGAGCCGCCGTTTACCGCGCCCGCGCCGACAATATTATGGATTTCGTCAATGTAAACAATCGGATTTTCCTCGCGCAGAATGCTGTCCATCACGCTCTTGAAACGCTTCTCAAAGTCGCCGCGGTATTGCGTGCCCGCAAGAAGGCTTCCCAGATCCAGTGCGAAAATGTGCGCATTTTGCAAGGGCTTTGGCACCTTATTCTCATTAATCAGCCTTGCAAGCCCATACGTAATCGCTGTTTTTCCCACACCAGGTTCTCCGATATGCATCGGATTATTCTTATCCCTGCGGCACAAAATCTGCATAGTACGCTCCAGCTCATCCTCCCTGCCAATCAGTGGATTTACATCCTCCAGCGCATCATTGATACACACTGCAAACTGCTGCCAAAGGGCCTCGTCCTCCCGCCCTCCGTCTGCTTCAGCGGCATCCGGCTGCGTATCCTCTCCTATGGATCCGCGGCTGTATTCGCCGGCCGCTATTGCCATTTCCTGTAAAAGCTGCGCATGCTCCACCCCCTGCACCGTCATGTAATAAACCGCATAGCTTTCGTCCAGCTGGTAGACCGCATGAATGATATGGGACAGTTCCGCCGCCATTTTCCCGCTGTTTTGCGCAGACTCCCACGCCCGCATCAGCACGCCGCCCATCGCGTCGGAGAGCTCCGGCATCCCTTCCCCGCTGTCATTTTCCTCCATGTAGCGGTCAAGGTATCCCTTTAAATCCGCCTCCAGCCGCCCCAAATCACCGCCGCAGCGCACAAACGCTTTTGCAAATATCTCATTTCTGCAGACAATATAGAGCAGCAGCTCCGGCGTTACATACTCGTAATGGGCATCCTTCGCATAAGAAAATATCATATTCAATATCGACGCCACTTCGTTCGATACATGCATGGTTATCTGTCCTCCTCAAGTGTCATGCGGAACGGAAAGCCTTCTGCTTTTGCGCGTGCCAAGGCACTGCTTACCTTTGTCGCCGCAATATCATACGGATAGGTACCAACCGCAGCCCTTCCGCCCTCATGAACCAGAAGCATCAGCCTGTGCGCCTCCAAGGAATCCTTCTTAAAAATATCAATCAGGATTTCAACCACAAACTCCATTGACGTAAAATCATCATTGTGCATAATCACCCTGTACTGCTTTGGCTCCCGTATGTTAATCCTTGTTTTTTCCTTCGTCTGCCCCTGTACTGCCATGTTTTGTCTCCGCCCGTTCCTAATATCGTGTCATAATATAGCTGCCCTCGTCGACCAGTGCCGCCTTCGGTATTTCCCTTCCCCAGTGCACGGCTCCATTGTAGTTTCCTTCCGCCACAACCACGCTGTCCGGTTTGACCTCAAGTACAATCACGGAATGCGTGTCATGTTCCACCCTTAAAATATCACCTGACCTGATATTACCGTAGTCCGTATGCATCACTGCCCGCGCGTCGCCAAATGCCGCGTCGCTTACGGCAAACGCAAATGCCGCGCAGCCAAACCCCGCGGAATAAATCCCACCGTTCCAGCTGTAAAAATTATCATTTGTCCACGCCATTCCTTCCGGGAAATTCGCCTTCTGTGCAATCAATCTGTCATAGATGCCATCCGCCGCACCGTCATCAGGAGCCGGCAGTTCCCCTGCACTTAAACCAATCCCCTGTACATAATAGGTCTGACCGTCAAGCGCTATTCTGAAATATCCGTTGCTTGTAACACCTGTTACCTGTATCGGAAGCCCTGATTCCACCTGCGACAGTATCACCGTACTGTTCTCGTCCGCATCCGCGCGTATCACCGTGTTTTCGTTGGTAAACAGCACCGCCTGTGCCTGCGTCACGCTAAACTGTGCGGCATTTACGTAATCTAGACCTGTATGGAGATTAACGGCAAGCACTATTGCCGCCATACACAGCGCTGTCTTTTTTACGGCTTTTTTTACATGTTTCATCGTTTTTGTTCCTCCTAATCTCAAATCATCTGCTTTGTTGACTAATTTTGTTTTATTGGATATAATATTTATTACATACCAATCAGAATTGTTTCTGTATCCACGAAAGGCGTGAGCGTTATGTTTTCAAGATTTTATCATGTTATTCTAAGAAACCTTCATCATATTTATATGATACCGCAAATGGAATATGTTTCCCGGCATCCGGAGAAATACTCCGAAGAACAGATGTACGCGCTTGACCGGCTTGCCATCAACCGAATGATAAAATCAGGGCATATCACCACTGAAGGGTTCGGCATGGGAAATCTCCCAAAGGACGGCGGATATATCATGTGTCCGAACCATCAGGGAAAATATGACACACTCGGCATTATGCTCACACACGATAAGCCCTGCTCCGTGGTGATTGACATCGACAAATCAAACACGCCCCTCGTCAGACAGTTTATCAACCTAGTCCGCGGAAAGCGAATGGACAGGGCAGATGCAAAGCAGTCCATCAAAATTATCCGTGAAATGGCAAACGAGGCAAAGCAGGGACGCAAATTCATTATTTTTCCCGAGGGCGGCTACTACCGCAACGGAAACTCGACAACGGAATTTAAGCCGGGGGCATTTAAAAGCGCCGTATGGTCCAAGGTCCCGATTGTGCCCGTCGTGCTGATTGACTCCTACCGTGTTTTTGAAGAGCGCAGCTTAAAGCCGATTAAAACATTCGTCTATTACTTGAAACCTCTTTATTATGCCGATTACAAGGATATGACGACAATTGAAATTGCCCGTACCGTCCAAAAACGCATTCAGGAAATTTTAAACCTGTACAAGCAGGGCAAATCGCCCATTTCCATTGCAGAACATTACTCATAAACCATTCAGACAAAAAGCGAGGCTTTTTGCAATCGAGTGCAACAGCACTCGGTTTTTTTATTCATATGGTCTTTGGTAAAAACGCCCCGAAATCTGCTGGGTGTTAATCACGTTGACAAACGCCTTGGGGTCAGCTTCCTTAATTCCGTCAATGATATCCTTACACTCCGCCCGTGACACTACCGAATAGACAATCTTGCGCTCCTGGTGCTCATAGGAGCCCTCCGCCTCGATAATCGTCGCGCCGTGGTTGCTGTTTTTTGCAATCACTTCGTAAATACGCCGCGCGTGATTCGTCACGACAAACAACGTATGCTGGCGGTACTGCTTGAACAGCATATGAAGCACCTGTGTGGATGTATATTGGAAAATAATCGAATATAACGCCTTTTCCCAGCCAAACAGAAATCCCGCAATTACCAAAAGCACCGCGTTAAACCCAAGAACGATATTAAACGAGTCCACGCCTTTTTTCTCTGACAAATAAATTCCGATAAAATCCGTTCCGCCCGTCGTCGCGTTCATCATCAGGCACATGCTGATTGCCAGTCCGTTAAAAATGCCGCCAAATATACTGATTAGCAACGTATCATAGGTTATCACAATCGACGGCAGCACGTCTGTCAGAATACTGGTCAGCAGAATGGACAGACACGAATAAAGCGTGAACTTTTTTCCGATAAACCGGAAACCAATATAAACCGGGCCAATGTTCAACAAAAGGTTAATCAATGTATACGGAAGCTCGAAGCCAAAGAAAAGCTCAACAATTCTCTGTATTAACAGCGTCAGTCCGGACACTCCTCCCGGATAAAGCCCGCCCGTCCGCACAAAAGTCTTGATATTGAGCGCCATAATCACAGACGCGGCGCAAATTACCACAATACGCTTCGCATCTTCCTTAAAACTGAATTTCATCCCGAATTTTTCCATAACACACCCTTACTCCACGTTATAAAATACCTGTTTGATGCTGTCAAAGTGCAGGAATATACCCTGTGCCGCAAGCTTCTCGATTTCCTCAACCGTGGCAAGCATATAGCTGTCCGTTTCCTCTGTCTGTATGTGAATGTCAGATATATCAAAATCCGACGTGAAGCGGTAAACATCCACAAAATAGTTATCGCCCTCACCGGGATTTTCACGCCTGTAGCTAAAAAGATACCCGCCCTCCCAGCCGCTCACGTCAAGTCCGGTTTCCTCCCGCACCTCGCGCAAAACAGCATCCTTAGAGTCCTCTCCCGCCTGCACCGCGCCGCCGGAAACCTCCCACCAGCCGGGCGCCCACGCCTTTGTCATCACGCGCTTTGTAATCAGGAAACGCCCGTCCTTATGGCGAACCACTCCAAGCACCGTCAGGTGGTATTCCCCGTCTTTCAGGCACCAGTCATTTTTCTGCATGGTCCTTCCCGTGCGTTTCTTATCCGCGTCATAAATATCCCATCGTTCCATTTTAAAACCGTACTCCTTTCTGCATTTTTTATAAATACGCCCCTATCGCACAAGTCCATGCCTGCACAAGCCGCTCCAGACTCCATGCCGCGTTTGCCGGACTGGTGGACGGAAGCTTAATTTCCGGTATATTCGACGCAATGTATGCGCTGCAATACTTTTGAAACAGATCATGCGCCTTTGTCCCGTTTGTAAAAATTGCCCGGATTCCCGCCGCCTTCAAAATGACACGCATGTCATTTTCCCTGACATTTTTAATCGTACTGTCCGATGAGCCGATAATGTCACACGATGCAATCACGTCCCAAAGCGCAACCTTATTGGCAAGCAGCAGACTGCGTTTTTGTTCAATGCTGTCAGGAAACACATCTGTTTTCAGCACCTGTGCAAGCACTTTCCAAAACCGGTTCTGCGGATGGCCGTAGTAAAACTGCTGCTCTCTTGATTTTACGGAAGGCAGGGAACCAAGGATCAGTATTTTCGATGCACTGTCATACACGGGACCAAACTCATGCGTTACGTGTACATAACTGCCCCGCGGCTTTTTCCCGTCTTTTTTCTGCCAATCCCCCAAATGCTTCATTCCCCCTTTTTTAAGCTACCAGTGCCATTATACCAATAATCGACTTTGTTTTTCAACCCCAACTACAAAAATGGTCAAAACAGTTGAAAAAAAGAAAATTTTCCACTATAATAAAATAATGTAAAGCTTACGGGATATACACTGCATATCGTTTTTCAGTATCATATCTGTATACAAATCCATAAGCTTATCCTGAACGATACCAAGAATGGAGGATTCATATGAGATTAATAACACGTTCCGATTTTGACGGGCTTGCCTGTGGAGCACTTTTGAAAGAAGCAGGCATTATAGACAACTGGAAATTCGCGCATCCAAAGGACTTACAGGACGGGCTTGTGGAGGTCAATGAAAACGACTGCCTTGCCAACGTCCCCTACGTGGAGGGCTGCGGTCTTTGGTTTGACCACCATTCCAGCGAGCATGAGCGTCTTGCACTGGAGGGAAAATACAAAGGGGAAAGCCGGATTACCCCTTCCTGTGCGCGCATTATTTATGAATATTACGGCGGGCGGGAAAAATTCCCGCAGTTTGACGATATGATGGAGGCAGTTGACAAAGTCGATTCGGGGAACCTCACGATTGACGAAATCCAAAACCCAAAGGGATGGATTTTGGTCGGATTCCTGATGGATCCAAGAACAGGTCTCGGGCGCTGGCGGAACTTTACAATCTCCAATTATCAGTTGATGGAAAAACTGATTGACGCCTGCCGCACCATGACGACGAACGAAATTCTTGCGCTTCCCGATGTCAGGGAACGAATTGAAGTCTACTGGGAGCAAAATGAAAAATTCATGGAAATGGTCAGAAAATACACGCGCGTTGACGAAAACCTAATTATCTCCGATTTGAGGGGAGTTGACCCGATTTATTCCGGGAACCGTTTCCTGATTTACAGTATGTATCCCGACCAGAATATTTCCGCATGGATTGTCAGCGGACGCGGCGGCGCAGGCTGTTCGGCGGCATGCGGCTACAGTATTCTGAATAAGACCTCAAACGTGGATGTCGGAAGCCTGATGTTAAAATACGGCGGCGGCGGACACAGAAAAGTCGGCACCTGCCAGTTCAGCGACGAAACCATGGAAGAGCAGCTGCCAAAGCTTCTTGCAGAGCTTTCACAGCTTGCAAATGCATAATGGCTCTATGATATCCGATACGGCAAACGCTGTACAGTCTATAAAGAACCTGACTGTACAGCGTTTTTATTTTCCAAAGGCATTGCATCCCCATCCTTTATCCAAGCGTAAGGTTGAGATAACCATCCTCACACGACCACGCCGCCATCTCCTGCGTGCGCAGCATCATGCCTCCTTCGTTCTTTTCATATGCCTCACGGGTGTGGGTACTGCGCATCAGCACCGGCAGGATTTCCGACAGTTCCTCCTCATCCAGCGTTGTCTCCACGACCTGCAGCGTCCTTGCGCCGGATTTCCGGGGGCACACCCGGTACATCAGTATCCCCTGCGCACCGTTTCGCCTATCGGTCAGTTTTAACGCTGCACCGCCGCAAAACGCATTCTCCTTCATGGCATAACGGATTGCCTCCTCGTCCCACTCCACATACCCCTCTGCGTCAAAGCAGCGGTCACGGATTTGCTTGTATTCCCTGGCGGATATCTCCGACATTTCCCAGTTTCCCAGTTCCGCCATCCAAACCTGACTGCTGTTTTCTGACACGTGTGTCATATCTTCCGCAAACTCGCATGCCGTATTTTCTGACACATGTGTCACTTTTTCCATACAGGAATGATAAATCCAGCAAGGGCTCTGCTTAAAGACTTCGTCAAACCCCATCCGCTCATAATACCGCTGCAGTTCCTCATCGGCGGGCTGCAAAATCAGAGGCTCGTCATATTTCTCAAAAGCATGTGCAATCAGCCTTGACGCATATCCCCTGCCCCGGTACGCAGGCAGTGTTGCCACGGCATACACATACCGCGCCGCGCGCTTTTTTCCGCCGACAGTGACTGTCACGGGCAGCAGGCTCAGCATGGAAACCGGTCTGCCGTCCTTATGGATGACAAGCATGTTTTCCGTCTGAAAGCGGTTGGAAAGATACAGGTCAATATACTCACGTTCATCACCAAAGCAGGTCTGCCAAAGATCCATGACCGCATCCCTGTCCGTCTCATCCGCAAAAACGACGCTGCTCTCCACCGCCCTGTATTTTTTTAAAAGGATATCGGGATAATATGAAAGCTTTGCCTTGCGCAGCCCCAAATCCCCCGTATCTTCCTCACGGTTTACATAAGTAAATCCTGCGCCCTCATGCAGAATAAACTGCTGGTTAATCATCGGGTAGGCACCCTGTAAATCCGGGTACGCTTTTTCAAAATGCACGACAAGCGTGTCCGCATTGAGCCGTTCCCCAATGGTAAACGCCACAATCTCCCCTGCCTTGTACAAAACACCCCCTACAAAGCCAAGCTCCTCAAAATGATCAAGCGCAACATCGAGCACATTCAACTCCTCTTCCATGCTGTCATTCCACTTATCGGCACGCATGCGCTCCCACTTTTTGGACATTTCACGGCACCCCCCGATATTTGCCGCCCCCATCGGTTCATAGTGCCAGTCCTGCGCATCCATAAAGCGTGCAATGTGGTTCCGCTTTCCGTGGAGCTTTTTGCCCCTTAATCCCGCAAGCTTTTCCACCGTATAAATATAGTCAAAATCACCCCTGTCAGCGTCAATTTCAAATTTTCCCCGGAACCATTCAATTAAATGCTTTCGGTCCTCCTCCAAAACAGGATATATTTGGAGTGCCTGTCCGTCCTGCCTGCAGAGCGCCTGCATGGTTTCAAGTGCCGCCCGCTTATCGCCGTTTCCAAAGGGAAATGAATAGCTGTACTGCCCTTTTTTCTTCCGGTCCCTGTATCGGATAACGCCGCATTTGGAAAGCTCCCCCACCTGTACGTCGTATGCCTTTGCGTAAATATAATTATTGGCAAAACTGTACTCACACGACGGACGATTACTCTCTCTAAGCTTCTCATTTACCCATGTCCTGTCCGAAATCCGGATTGGGTGAAAATTGTGTTTTATCTGTTCTGTCATACTGATAACCATGCTCCTTCCATAAACCGCAGGAAGAGGCGGTAAAACCAAACCTCTTCCTTTTGGCTTAACTGCTGTCTTTCTTTTAGTATTTCCTGCCTTTTTATTTATAGTCCGCCTTTTTGCAATGCGCCAAAAAAAGACAGATGACGCGTTTTCACCTGCCTTTTTGCAACATTTTAAATTCCAAGCTTTTCCTTTAACGCCGCAAGCTCGTTGTCCACAGACACGTCGCCTGCGCTGCCCGCATACTTTTCCGTCAAATCCTCGACGCTGACGGTCTGCGCGTCAAGCTCCGCCGACGCACTCGCCTCGGCAAGCATACGCTCTGCCTTCTGCTCATATTTTTCAAACGCATTATCGTTTATCACGCTGTTTGCCTTTGCAGCCGTACTGTTAATCTGCTCCTGCGCCTTTGCAAGTGAAATTTTTGCCTTTGCAGCGTCCTTCCTCTGCTCAAGCTCCTCAATGTTGCGCACCAGCTTATTGTATCCCTGCTGCATCATTTCCGCGTTTTTCCTGCAGACCGCCAAATTCTGCACAAGACTTTCACGCGTTGTTTCAAGGCTCTGCTTTGCCGCAATCAATGCGCGCGCATCATCCTCGTTTCCTGCCTTTAAAGCGTTCTCTGCCGCCTGCTGCTTTCTTGCAATGCTCGCATCGCAATCGGAAAGCTTTTTCTCGGCAAGCTTCACATCCGCCAGCACTGCCGCCGTATCCTTCTTGACATCCGCCAAATCCCGCTTATAATCAATTAAAAGCTGATCAATCATTTTTGCGGGATCCTCGCATTTGTCCAAAACCGCATTGATGTTTGCCTCCAAAATCTTTGGTATTCTGCCTAACGTGTCCATAAGTCCCATAGGTCGTACCTGCCTTTCCTTTTTCTTTCTATTTGTTTTAAAATTACTTTAAATATTTATCCTCCAAATGATCCGACGCAATGTCGCCGACGGGCGTGTTTAAAATCCGTTCATCCTCCTGCGCCTTCTCTTTTGCGCGCTTGTTTCGCATCTTAACCACCGTCACAACCGCCGCAGCGATAACCACTACGACTGCCAGTATTATTCCCCACATCAAAACGTCCTTTCCGGTCGCCGACACATGCATAATCGCCTCTGCCGTATTTTGAAAGGCACTGATAAACACCTCGTCCGTGCTCATATCCGATGTCCAGTAACGGTCAATGTAATTCCAAAAAATATCCACTGCCTCCGCATCCATAACGGCAGTCGTTTCATATCCGTTTGCGTACGCCATATATCCCACGTCGTTGTCCGCGTCCTGCTCAGCAAAATAAACATAAAGAAAGATATTTTCCGTGTCAAAATTCGCATCATAATAATCCGTTGCCCACTGCTCTTTTTGGATGTCTGTCTTAAGGGCTGCATCGTATGCCTTTAAAATAATGAATGGCTGAACACCTGTTTCTTCCCAAAACTGTTTCAACTGCGCGGAGGTTTTTCGTGGGTTGCTAAACCAACCAAGTTCGTCAATGATGCAGTCATTGATATATGCATTTCCTGTGTCAATCTTTTCCCGTACAATCGTACTTTTTACCGTATTATACGAAGAACCGCCGCCCGATGAGCGAAACATCCCCAAAATGACCGCCATAAGCCCAATCCAAAACAAGACGACAATCAGCGTTGCCACAGCGCCGCCCATACCTGCGCCGCCCCCGTAACTGCCATATCCGTAATGCCTGTAATACCTGTGCCGCCGCGGCATTCCATATCCGTAGCCTGACGGCGGCGTGTATCCTCCACTGCCCATTCGGCTGCTGCCGCTGCCCGCACGACTGTGACTGCCGCCAACCCGGTGCCCGCCGCCTGACCGGTGAACACTATGCCCGCCGCCCGATGAACGGTGTCCGCCGCCTCCCCCTGCGCCTGCTCTGCCCATATTTTCCCTCTTTTCCGTGCCTGTAGTTAATTTGTAATTCTTTTACAGTTTATAAGGTATCAAGGCGTTTGTCAACAAAAATATGGTACACAATCACACAAACACACGAATACCCCCCGCAAATATTGACAGCAGCGCATAAAACGCCTACAATAAAAAAAACGAATGTATTTTCGATGATACGTTTATGGAAAAACAGAACAGAATGAGGTGACAGACGATGGCACAATTAAGCCTTTTTGATAACGATAACACCGCATCCGCCCCGCTTGCGAGCCGCCTGCGTCCCGAAACGCTGGAAGAATACGTCGGACAAAGGCACTTGCTTGACAAGGGAAAAATCCTGCGGCAGTTAATAGACAAGGACCAAATCTCCTCCATGATTTTTTGGGGACCACCCGGTGTGGGAAAAACGACGCTCGCACGGATTATCGCGGGGCGTACAAACGCCACGTTTATTGAATTCAGCGCGGTATCAAGCGGAATCAAGGAAATCAAGGAAGTCATGGAGCAGGCGCAGAAAAACCGTTTTATGGGCGTGCGCACGATTTTGTTTGCCGACGAAATCCACCGCTTTAACAAGGCGCAGCAGGACGCGTTCCTGCCTTATGTGGAAAAAGGAAGTATTATCCTGATTGGCGCTACGACGGAAAATCCATCCTTTGAAATCAACTCCGCCCTGCTGTCGCGCTGCAAAGTGTTTGTATTAAAATCGCTTGATGAAGCGGATTTATGCAGGCTGCTTTCCCACGCCCTAAAAAGTCCGAAAGGATTTGGGACAACAAACATTATTACCGGGGAAACCCATCTGCAAGCCATCGCCCGCTTTGCAAACGGCGACGCCCGTACGGCGCTCAACACATTGGAAATGGCGGTGTTAAACGGCAGGATTGACGGTGATGGATCCATTCATGTTGATGACGAAGTACTCGCGCAATGCATGAACAGGCGTTCCTTACTCTATGATAAAAACGGCGAGGAGCATTATAATTTAATTTCCGCCCTTCACAAATCCATGCGCAACAGCGACCCCGACGCGGCAGTCTACTGGCTGTGCCGGATGTTGGACGGCGGCGAGGAACCGCTCTATATTGCAAGACGCCTGGTACGCTTTGCCAGCGAAGATGTCGGTATCGCGGATTCACAGGCGTTACAGGTGGCAGTTGCCGCCTATCAGGCATGCCATTTTCTAGGAATGCCTGAATGCGACGTACATTTGACCCACGCCGTCGTCTATCTGTCGATGGCGCCTAAGTCCAACGCACTGTATATGGCATGCGAACAGGCAAAACAGGATGTTCGCACGCTGCCTGCCGAGCCCGTTCCGCTGCAAATCTGCAACGCGCCTACCTCGCTTATGAAAGAGCTTGATTACGGAAAAGGATATGTTTATGCCCACGATACGCGGGAAAAGCTTTCCAAAATGAAATGCCTTCCCGAAAGTCTTGCAGACAGGCGCTACTATCTGCCGACCGGGGAAGGCAATGAGAAAGCGGTAAAAGAACGGCTGGAGGAAATTCTTGCGTGGAAAAACGGCTAATGCATATTTTCCAATATTCCGACAATCTCCTCGACGCCCTTCTTCCCGAACAGCACTTCCTTTCCCTCGTCAATGACAAGGCACGGAACCGCCATAATATTATATTTATCTTTCCACTCCGGAAACTTTGACAAGTCATACATCTCCGCCTCTACCGTGTCGGAAAGCGCGGCAATCTTCTGCGTTGCCATCACGACTTCGGGGCAGTTGGTACAGCTAAGCGTCGCCATCACCTGCAGCAAATGTTTTTGTCTGAACGCCCGTATGCGCTGCTGCGTGTTCCCACTGACGCTTTTTTTGCCGGCACCCGACGCATTATAGAGTGCCACGACAAACGAATTAAACTCATGCCCGCCTGGCACACTGTAATAACGTATACCGACACTGCCCTTTTCATTGCAAATATCAAGGTATGGTTTTGCATCTCCCGTCTGAAGCGTCTTATCGTCAATCTCGGACTTTACCTTCTCATGAATCCCGACAAGCTCATTGACAAAACTCTCAAGCTCTGCAGAAACCGCGTCCTGACCGATGACCGCCCTGATAATCACCGTATTGGGAAACTTTTCAAACACCTCCAAAAGCTGTCCACGCATTTCCCTTGTTAAAAAACCGTCCTTTGCCATATTATCCGGTGCAGCTGCTCCGTCCTCTTCCGGTGCCTGCGTTGTCTGCCTGGACGCTCCAAGTTTTAGCCGCTCACGCGTCTGCACAATATACTGCTCCAGGGAAGTTGCCGCAATCGCCCCGTCCGAGACCGCCGTCACAACCTGCCGCAGGTTTTTAATACACACATCCCCTGCCGCATATACCCCCGCAATGTTTGTCCGCTGGTTTTGGTCGGTCACCACATACCCCTGTTCATTCAGAACAATCTTGTCCTTAACCATGTCCGTCGCAGGGGCGTAGCCCACAAACACGAAAATCCCAATGTTTCCGCCATCCTGTGCGCGGTATTCACTGACTATGCCCGTCCTGTTATCCCTGATTTTCGCATATTCCACCGTCGTGTCGCCGCATGCCTCAATCAGCTCCGTCTCAAACCGCACCTCAATTTGCGGATATTTTTTCAACTGTTCATATACGCCGCGTGCACACGTAAAGTTTTCAGTGACGACAAGCATTGTTACTTTTTTCACATACCGTGTCAGGAAAATCGATTCCTGTACCGCGGCAAAACCGCCGCCAACCACAAGCACCTCTTTACCCGTAAAAAATTCCCCGTCGCAAGTCGCACAATATGCCACACCGCGTCCCTTGAATTTCGGCTCACCCAAAAAACCAAGGTGTCTCGGGTTTGCTCCGAGCGCAAGCACCACGCCAAGCGTCTGGTAAACCACACCGTCCGTCGTCGTAACATGCTTGACATCTCTGTCCATATCCACATCAGACACATTTGCGATTGCAAATTCCGCTCCAAAGCTCTGTGCCTGAAGGCGCATGTTTTCCGTCAGTCCGCTTCCGCTTGCATGCTGTACGCCGGGATAATTGACAATATCCGAAGTAATCGTAATCTGACCGCCAAACCGCTCCTTTTCAAGTACGATTACGCGGTATTTCGCGCGCCCCAGATAAATCGCGGCAGAAAGCCCCGCAGGACCTCCGCCTATAATCACCGCATCATATAAATCTGTTTTCTGCCCTGCCATTACAAAATACCTACTAAATCAAGACTTGGTTTCAGGGTTTCCCCGCCCGGCTGCCACTTCGCCGGACACACTTCATCGCCATGCTCCGCCACAAACTGCAGCGCCTGCACCTTTCTAAGAAGCTCTTCAGCGTTTCTTCCTACGTTTCCGGCACTGATTTCATACGCCGCAATCCTTCCCTCCGGATTGATGATAAACGTACCACGCTCCGCCTGTCCTGCCTCCTCGATTAAAACGTCAAAATCAATGCACAACGTATGTGCAGAATCGGCAAGCATGGGGTATTCCAGCTTTTTAATGCGCTCCGACGCGTCCTTCCATGCCTTATGGACAAAGTGCGAATCCGTGGATACCGCATAAATCTCGCAGCCCAGCTTTTGAAACTCCCGGTATTTGTCCTGCAAATCCTCAAGCTCCGTCGGGCACACGAACGTAAAGTCCGCGGGATAAAAGAAAAAAACTGCCCATTTTCCCAAAATGTCCTTTTTGGTTACGGTTGTAAAGCTGTCCTTGTGAAACGCATTGACCGAAAAGTCGCTTACTTCCTTTAAAATCATTGACATAATCCTGTTTCTCCTTTTCTGATTCACTCCCAAAATCTCCATATGCCTGATTTTCTGCATACAGAAAGGATATCATTAGAATTTGTAAAAACAGAATTTTTATTCACGGTTACAGCCAATCCTTCTTCTTCTATCCTGCCGTCCACATGTCACGCGGACGTTTTCCCATCACCGGGTGGATACACAGCTATCCTGTAACATGTAGGAATTGCGGCACTTCTTATGAAAACCCTTCCGTACTTTCCGGCAGGAACATCACCTTCACCGTGAGCAGGATTAACTGCAAATCCAGTAAAAGTGACTGCTTTTCAATATACATCAGGTCCATTTTCAGCTTGTCCTCTGCGCTTGTATTATATTTTCCGTAAATCTGCGCATATCCCGTCAGTCCGCCGCGCACCCTGAGCCTGTACGCAAATTCCGGAAGCTCTTCCGTATACTTTTTCACATGTTCCACCCGCTCCGGTCTTGGACCCACAATCGACATGTCACCCTTTAATATGTTTAACAGTTGCGGCGTCTCGTCAATGCGCGTTGCCCTGATAACCCTTCCTACCCTTGTAATACGGCTGTCCCTTGTGGCGGCAGGCATATATCCCATCTTTTCCGCGTCCACGACCATGCTCCGGAACTTTAAAATATCAAATTCCTTTCCGTTCATCGTGACGCGCCTTTGTCTGTAAAATACAGGTCCGCCGTCCTCCAGTTTGATGCAGATGACGGCAAGAAACATAAACGGGGCAAAAACGAACAGCAAAACCAAAGATATTCCAACATCCAAAAAACGCTTGCTTTTATACTCCCTTTGTCTTGCCGGTGACGCAAGCAGAGGCGTGTCCGTCATATAACGGTACTCATAGTTCATCAGAAAAATATCCTCAAGCTTCGGCGTAATATATACGTTTTTTCCTTCCCCGGCACAGACAGCCAGTATTCTTGCGCGCAGTTTTTGGGACACATGGCAGAGAATCACTGTATCATACTCTGCAATTTTCCGAATAAGCTCTGCGCTTTTTTGTGTGTCCGGGTATACCTCCCGGATGTCAAACAGTCCCGAATGCTTCTTTTTCAGCTTTTGGATAAACTGGTCCATGGAAGTTTCGATATGCCCTTCCTGCCGTTGTTTTTTCGCGCCGTATATCAGGACAGTCTTCTGCGCCGGGATATATTTTGCAAAGTAGGATTTATTCACGGTCAGTAAAACATACGTTCCAGCCAGCTGTATCACTGCCGCCACAAGGCCCGGAATCAGGTTTACAAACCGCATGTGCATCAGATAACACATCAGGTACAGAATAAAATCCGACATTCCGACTGCCAAAAACTGTGAGAGCATCAGTTCACTGATTCTTGCAATGTCCGTTTTAAAAGCGTGGTACAGTTTTCCAAAAGCATAATAAATCAGCACATACAGCAAAACACATATAAACAGTCCCTGACTCCAAAATCCCGAAAAAGTCTGTTCATTATAATACAATGCCCACACATAACAGAACATCATAATATTCCAAAACGGAATTAACGCTTTTAGAAACCTTAAAAAGAAATCCTGTTTCATATCAATGCTTATTTTCCCTTATCTGCCTTATCTCACAGAAAAGCCCGTCCACACACCAGATGGCAAAGACAGCAAAAACCATCGCAAACACAGCGATAACAATTTTTTTGGCAGTGGATACAATGCCACCCGTCGCACTGTACTGGGCAGGAACACCAATCTTATAAGCGTTGGAAAAAAGCGTCGTCGTGTAGTATTCTTCCGTTGTTTCCTCGGTCAGTCTTGCCCAGTCCGTAATCGTCTGCGCTATGGAGTCCATCATTTGATCCACATAATCAAATTCATTCTGTGTATTTTCTACCGCACTGCCATTAATTGCGTCCAAAAGCACATATGTCTCATTCAAATCCGTATTGAGTGCGGCAATCTTCTCGGACAGACTTAATTTCTGCTCCAAAAGCTCATCATAATATTCATTTGTCTGTTCAATCTGCTGCGTCGTTTCCTGAGAACTGACAATGACAACCGGATCTTTCTGGTATTTGTCAATGACAGACTGCACATTATTCAGTCTGACCTGATATTCCGAGATATCCATATTGTATTTTTTGATTTTATACTCATAATATTCGCGCTGCCTGTCCTTATCTTTTGTAAGGGTATGGCTTTCTATGTAAGAACTCAGCTTTGCCATATCCACACCCTCCACCGTATCAAGCGCTGTAGAAATATCACCAAAAGAAAGTCCCGTAGCTGCGGAACGGAACTCCGGTGCCTGACTCCTGCGTTCGTTTACATAATCCAGCATGATATCAATCTGCGTACGCAGCATGTCCAGCGCCTCCGCATAATCATATTCCCTGTAATCTATCAGATTGCTTGTAACGGTAAGGACCTCCGTATTGGCATATGTTTCAAGGAAATATGTCCTGTAGCTTTCCAAAACAGCATCCAAAACCTGCGTTGCCTGCGAGCCTGACATCCCCAGTTTATTGTAAAAATATACAATATACTGTGACGGGAAATAGGACACGTCCAGTATTTTTTCATAATTCGAAACGTCTTCAAGCGCCATCTCTTTGATGACCGTAATACGCTCCACCGCATCTTCCGGAATCACACCTTCCACTGCAATGTTTTCCCTGATCTGCTCCACACTGTACTGTGTAATGCCAAGCGATGTCAGCGCATCCTCTATTACGGCGGGGGATTTTATTTTATTAATGTCAAACGCCGCCCCGTTCGGGTCAAGCCCCTCCTCAATCCCTTCATATTGAAAGCTGACAACAGCCTTTGCATAGGAGCCC
Organism: Lachnospiraceae bacterium UBA7110; assembly: GCA_002492295.1. Taxonomy (GTDB): domain Bacteria; phylum Bacillota; class Clostridia; order Lachnospirales; family Lachnospiraceae; genus COE1. The sequence goes on along the minus strand of DKYC01000101.1, from coordinate 1,393 downwards.
TGCCCCATAATATGCTCCACACCAATCAGCACAAATCCGATAAGCACTCCCGCACAGATTGCCGCAAGCAGAATATACTGGTAGAGTTTTTTCCGCTTTTTCATATGGGAAACAATATTCAGAAGATCTATCTGTGCTTCCTCTTCATTATTCTCCATATGCAGATATATCTGTGTGTCATTTTGTATGCTTTTGTCCTTATTATCCACATGCATGATGTCTTTCTCCTGTTTTTTACTCTTTCATAAGCTTTTGTATCTTTTTTATGATGATAGCAATTGCCGCCACACATAAGATACTTCCGAATGCCAAAGCCACCATGACGCCGTCAAATCCCCTGTGTCCATGCGTCTTTTGTGACCCACTCTCACTGTACACTTCAAACGTACCCGAATCTGCCGTGGCAGTTTCCGTTTCGGACTGTATTTCCTCCTGCGCCGGTATGTTTTCCTGTATTGGCTTTGGGGGCGGTTCGGTCTGCATTGTCCGTGCTTCAGCTGATGTCTGTTCTTCCCCGTCCGGCTGTGACGGCTGCTGTATCCGTGTGACAGCGTCGTCCGTCACATAGCCCGTCAGCCCTTCATGCACTACCCGGTACCAAATCTCTCCCGCGTCATTTACAGACTGCTCAAAATAAGGAAGTGTTGTATTACGGTTAATCCTGCCCATGATTTCCGAACCTGTAGATGGCATTCTCCTAAGGTTTACGGCTTCCTGCACAATAAGCTCCCCAAGCGGCTCCTCATTTATATCCGCATTGTTTTCCGGGCTGTTTTCCTCCACACTGCCGGCGTTTTCGGCTGCATCCCCGGCATTCTCCTCTCCCGCTGCGTTTTCCGGTGCCTGCGCATTTTCCGGTACCTGCGCATTCCCATCATTTTGTGCATCCCCATCCGCCTCCGGCTCCGGCATAAGCACTCTGTCCAGTTCACTGGCCTTTACATATCCCTCTGCGCCAAAATCTGTCCGCACCTGATACCATATGACTCCACTCGCATCGGTCTGCGCATCAAGCACCTCAAACATGTTTCCCATGACAAGATTTGCCACGACATCACTGTCCTCCGACATCGCGGTATATATCTTTGCGGAAGCAGCCGAAAAAATATCGCTGTCTTCTGCCGCATGCACCTTTAAGACCATAACGCACAGGAAACAGAAAGCCATACAGACGATATACCCGATTTTCTTTTTTCCGTTTGTTTTTCTGAAATCCATTTTTCCCATGTATCCTTTATCCTGCTTTAATCAGCAGGAAAAACCACATGAAATCCTGCGGTCTTTCCTGCCGGCTAAATACCGGTACTGAAAAAGGAAAATAGGAATTTTATATAATTCTATATAAAACTTCCTATTTTCTTTTCCATAACACATCAATTATGCAAATACCAAT
>DKYC01000151.1:1774-61146 GCA_002492295.1 Lachnospiraceae bacterium UBA7110 | reverse complement strand
GGTGTGCCAATAGGTTTTTATAAAGCTATAAAGAATCAACTTACCGGGGGGGGGTATGTTAAAAATATAGATTATTTTTATTTTAGTGATTGTATTATTCATCAAACATCTGATTATTATGAGGATGAACATGGAAATAGAATTATAGGAGAATATGAAGGGCTAAAATTCGTATTTTGTGGATTTGACTCTGTTATCAGGATTGAAGAGAAAACGCATTTTGCAAATAGTGTATTTTATGTACATAATCAATCAAGGGTTTTGGTCAGAAATAATGTGAATTTAATAAATAGTATACTAAATATAGAAAATGAAGCGTTGGTCGAAATAAAGCAGGGGTGTAAGATTACAGGCTTGAGTATGGAGGTTGGAATTGCATCAAGCGTTTTATTTAATAGAGAAATTGTAATTGAAGGCGATGCCAAGTGGAGTATTTTAAATAATTCAAAATTGGAAATCGGGGATAAAGGACGTTTTTCGTATGGTGCAATTCGGCTCAATCAAAATACAGTTTTAAGGATTGGAAATGATTTTAGTATTGGCTATAATTACAATTTTGTTTTGTATGAGTATACAAGTGTTATTATTGGAGAGGATTGTATGTTTTCATATAACATATATCTGCGAAGTAATGATGGACATTCAATTTTTGATATAAGGACTGGAAAAAATATTAATTCAACAAAAATTATTAGTAAGGATAGAAAAGTTATAATAGGAAATCATGTTTGGATTGGTATGTGTGTTACCATACTATATAATACACGTATTGGTCAAGGGAGTATTATAGGTGCGGCCAGTGTCGTAAAAGGGAAGTTTCCTAATAATTGTGTAGCAGCAGGTGTTCCTGCAAAAATAATTAAAAAGGATATTGCATGGAGTCGTAAACAGGGAACACAAGATATTGAGGAATGCGGTCAGAAATATATTTGTTTAACGGAGTGAAAAAATGGATTACATTGTGCGACAACAAAGTGATATTAATATGGATTTAGAAAATATAAAAAGAGGCTGTTTAAAAATTTGCATATTTGGTTGTGGCGCTATGGGTAAAGGAATAGGGTATGATATATTAAAATTTTTGGAGTTTGATGTGATTTGTTATTGTGACAATGACATGGATAAATGGGGAAAGGAGATTAAAGATGGCATCAAGTGTATCTCTCCGAATACCTTATCCCATATGGATCATATAGCATGTATAATTATGGTTTCGCTCTCTAAACAGAAAACAATAAGAGAACAGTTGGAGAAATATCATATTTCAATAATTCTTACATATCATGAACTGGTTGCATTAGATATTGTCATAAATCGTTTCCTTGAAGTGTGCGCTGAAGAAAGGAGCATATTTGGGAACAATGCTTATGATAAAAAATTAAACTTTTATATTACTCCATTACCTAATAACAAAAACAAACAATATGCTGTTTATACTTGTATAACTGGCGATTATGACCAAGTGGTTGAACCTCAATATTATACAGAAGAGTGTGATTACTATTTAATATCAGATAGAAAACCACAAAATTTGCAAGTATTTAAATGGATAGATGTTAATAAGATTGTTCCAGATTATGTAAAGGATAATGCCAGAAAAAACCGCTTTTGTAAAATTCATGCGCCGCATATATTTTCACAATATAAGTATTCTATTTATGTAGATGGAAATATTCAGATTATGGGTGATGTTAGGAAATATATAAATAATATTGGCAGAAGCGGAATAGCAGTACATAAACTTCCCAGTTGGGATGATTTATATGCGCATGTACTGAATAATATTCAACGTGATAAAGCTTCTTTAATATTTGAACAAATGAATAAGTATCACAAAGAGGGCATGCCTAGACATTATGGAATGTTTGAATGTACAATGCTTATCAGAGAGAACACAAATCCACTATGCAAAAAAATTATGGAGGATTGGTGGCAAGAAGTATTTCAGTATTCTTATAGAGATCAATTTTCTTTTACATATTGTCTATGGAAAAATGGTGTCAAGGCAGAGGAGGTAGGTGTCCTTGGAAATAACTATAGAGAGAACAGTGATTTTAGGCGGACAGGGAATCATTATCGGAAAGTTAGAAAATTAAAATAATTATATGGCATTGTTATATGAAGTTATACATTCCAAGCGGGAAAAATATGGGGAGAATACATAAATGAACGTAGCTATTATTATTGGAACATTGCGCGGAGGCGGTGCTGAAAGAATAGCGGGACTGTTATCTAAATATTTGTGTACTATTTATAATGTATATATTTTTGTCAAAGAGGATTCAGAAGCCGTTTATGATTATGGCGGAACAAAGATTGCTTTATCAGGGAGCGGAAAATCAAAAGTACAGATTTTAAAGGAATTGAAAGAAAAATATCGGATTGACTGTGCAATCAGCTTTATGGATCATAGTAATTTATTAAATATAAAGTCAAAAGGAAGGGAAAAAGTCATTTTTTCTGTCAGGACTACATTAAGCCAAAGAATATATGCAAAAAGGATGGAGGATGACTTAAAATGGCTGAATTGTAATGCAGACCATATTGTTGCCGTTTCAGAGGGGTGCAGGTATGATTTAATCCGGAACTATGGCGTATTACCGGATTTGGTGACTGCAATTTATAATTTCCTTGATAAAGAAATGATACTAAAAAAGGCTGAACAAGATGCAGATGAAGCCGTATTGGCATTTAAAGATAAGTCAAAGCTTGTGTTGCATGTAGGCAGATTGGAAAAAGTAAAAAATCAGGATAGGCTGTTGGTTCAGTTCTCACGGTTGGCAGAACAGGAAGATGTGAGGCTTTTGATTGTGGGGTCTGGTCCGCAGGAATTACCTCTTTGTAAAAAAATTAACGAACTGGGATTAACAGGGAAGGTTAGGATACTATCATATCGGAATAACCCGTTTTGCTATTATAAATACGCAGACGTGTTCGTCCTGACTTCTAAAGCAGAGGGACTGCCTAATGTATTATTAGAGGCCATGATGTTAAATACACCTGTGGTTTCAGTAGACTGTATGTCAGGACCAAGGGAACTAATAGCGGAAGAGACGGATTATGCCAGAAAAATAAACGGCTATGAAATCTGTAATAATGGTATTTTGGTAGAAGATGCTGATACCGATGATACAGGAGAGACAGACTATCTGTGTCAGGCTGTGCGAAAAATTTTAACAAATGAAGAGATAAAGGATAAAATCACAGATAATGCTTTCAGGTTTATAGAAAGATATTCCAATGAAAATATATTAAGCAAGTGGATAGCCGTCATAGAGAATACGGTTTCCAAAGATTTCAGTGATAAAAACCGAATGCTTCCGTCGTTAAGGGATAAAAATGAGGTTATTGTATATGGGGCGGGGAAAATTGGAACAGAGATTATGCTTCGCCTGCTTGAAGAACGAAGAGATTGGAATTTTATCTGCTTTGCAGTAACGAATAAATCAACCTGTCAAAGTCCTGTCAGGGATATTCCGATTTTTGAACTCATGGAGTTATATGAACATAGGGACAGGGCAGCAGTCGTTATTGCAGTGGGATCACGCCATGAAGATGAAGTTTTAAAAAATATTCAGCAGCATGGATTTCAGTATGTATGGGGGAATATGTAGGTGAAAAAGAAGAGTTTTATTATAACCATTGATACGGAAGGAGATAATCTCTGGGACTGGAAAGAAGGGACAGAGATTGGTACAGATAATTCAAGGTATCTTCCGAGGTTTCAAAATTTATGTAATGAGTTTGGCTTTAAACCGACTTGGCTGACTAATTGGGAGATGCTGCAAAATCAGGAGTATGTAGAATTTGCCCAAAAAGAACGAGCGGCAGGTCATTGTGAGATTGGAATGCATCTGCACGCATGGAATACCCCGCCTTTTTATGAACTGCCACGAAATGAAAAATCAGGAAAACCGTATCTGATTGAATATCCTGTTGGTATCATGGAGGCAAAGATTCAATCAATTACAGATTTATTCTTGAATGTATTTGGCTTTGCGCCGGTTTCGCACAGGGCGGGAAGATGGGCAATAAATGAGGAATATTTCAGACTATTATTTAAGTATGGTTATAAGATAGACTGCTCCATAACCCCTTTAAAATCATGGGCAGGCAGTATGGGGAGAACGCTGGGATTTGAAGGTCCAGATTATACAGGGGAGAGACAGAATATCCATTACAGACAGGGTATATTGGAAGTTCCGGTTACCGTGTTTCCATTTAAGGAAGGAAAAACGACATGGCTACGTCCGCGCAACAGAAATTTGGAAGATATGCTGTGGTTAGTAGAGCAGATAGAGAATGCTGATACAGACTATCTGATGTTTATGCTTCATTCATCGGAACTAATGCCTGGAGGAAGTCCGACGTTTCGGACAGGGGAACAGATTGAAAAGCTGTATGGAGATTTGCAGCTCCTGTTTGAACGGATTGCACAGGGGTATGCCGGTGTAACGTTGGAAGAATATGGAATGAGGGTGATTCACAATGAAAACGGTTCATAAATATATTGCAGGATGTTTGTTCATATTGGGAATTTTGGCATCAAAAAAGTGTATTTGTAAGGGAATAGATGACCGGAATATAATGCAGAAAAAAAAGTTTGAATCATTTTATAATTTGACAGAACGTTGGCTAACGGTTTATGAAGAAGGCAAAAGCTTGGAATCCATTCTTGGGGAACGCAATATAAAAACGGTTGCCGTATATGGGCTTGGAAAGTTGGGAAAACATGTTGTGACCCAGTTGAAGGGAAGCAAAGTCAAAGTGGTCTATGCAATAGACAGGGTTGTCAAGGGATATTGGCAGGATGTGGAAGTAATGCCGTTACGAGGGAATATTCCAAATGTGGACGCAATTATAATAACCGCAATCAATGATGTGGATGCCATAGAAAGGAATCTTAAAAAACATACAAAATGTATCGTACTGTCATTAGAGGAAATTTTGTATGAAGGATAGAGGGTGGACTGCGAATGTGTGGAATATTGGGGGGAACCGAAAGAAACTGGAATTATGAAGCCGGCTTAAAAAATATCCTTCATCGGGGGCCGGATGGAAATCAGATCAAAAAATACAGTTCAGTCTGTTTGGCATTTTGCAGATTAGCTATTCAGGATCTATCGCAGGCAGCGATGCAGCCGATGAGCAGCGCGGATGATAAAGTACATATTGTATTTAACGGGGAAATTTACGGTTATCAGGAACTGAAAAAACAGCTTTCACAGAAATATGATTTTCGAACGACTTCGGATACGGAGGTCATATTAAATGCGTATTTGGAATTTGGACAAGACTTTGTTAAAAGAATCGATGGCATTTTTGCCATTGTAATATATGATGAACGAATACAGAAACTATTGGTATACAGGGATCGCATCGGTGTAAAACCATTTTATTATTATTATGATGGTAATGACTTTGCATTTGCATCGGAATTAAAAGCACTGGAGAAGACGATTAATGACAGAAAACTGAGTGTTGATTTTACGGCATTATATGATTACTTGTTTTATCAGTATATACCGGAACCTAAAAGTTTATATAAAAATGTGTATAAACTTCGTCCTGCAACAATGATGATATTTAATTTATCTACACACAGAATTGAGGAGATAAAGCGATATTGGAGACTTCATGTGAATGCCACTATAGGCAGAAAAAGGAAGCGTGAAGACATTACAGAAGAACTGAGATTCCTGCTAAATAAGACAATAAAAGAACAAATGATATCAGATGTTCCTTTAGGAGTGTTTCTAAGCGGTGGAATTGATTCAAGCATAGTGTCCTATGAATCCAAAAAGTTGAAACCGGACATTCAGGCATTTTCAATCGGGTTCGAGGAAGCAGAGCGCGATGAATCTTTTTTGGCTCAAAAATTTTGTCGGGAAAATTATATTGATTTGCTTTGCAAAAGAATGAAAAGTAGTGATTTTTGTGCATTGAAAGGTTGTATGGCATTATGGTATGATGAGCCATTTGGGGATGATTCTGCATTTCCGACCTATTTAGTGTCTAAGCTTGCAAGGGGAAAATGTACGGTTGTGCTGACGGGCGATGGCGGTGATGAGGTGTTTGGAGGTTATGGCAGATATAAAAGCATACAATTATTAGGAGATAGGGTACCTGTTGAGGAAGTGTGGAAGAAATACGGTTCGTCGGGGAATACGACGGAACTGTTAAGAAAACGTTGGAAAATTCTTAAATCGTATGATCCGTATTGGCATTTTAGAAAATATTATGTGGAGGATTTACCGACGTATACAAGAATGAGGTATTTAGATTTAAAAACATATCTTCCGGAAGATGTATTAACTAAGGTAGACAGGGCAAGCATGGCAGTTTCATTAGAGGCAAGGGTTCCGTTTTTGGCACAGCGGATTGTTGAATTTGGATTTTCACTTTCTCAGGAAGAATATTTATCAGATGGTGAACTAAAAGGATGTTTAAAGGATGCATATAAAGAAGTTATTCCGCAGGAAATTATGTTTGGAATAAAAAAGGGATTTGGATTACCAAGTAACTATCTGTGGAAAGAAAAGAAAGAAGATAATATGTATATAGGACTGTTAAAAACACAGTGGAATGATTTGTTTATGATGAAAAATGGGACAATGTGTTTACGCAAAAGGAGCTGATATATGGAATTCCAATATAATGATATTAATGGAACTGTGTGTTCTATTTACTGGAGCGATGGATTAAATAGTGAAACGGTTCAAAAAAAATATAGTATGTTTGATGTGTTACAGGTATGGTATCCCCAAAATGTGTATGATGATATATATGAACAATATAAGATGATTATGACATTTAATGAATATCGGGGACATTGGAAAAGGTCAGTTCAGTCTTTGGAGTGTAATCTGTTGCGTTCGGCAGACGAAATAATAAGTCAGATGAGAAAAAATACGCGCTATGAAATACGACGGGCGATAAATCGCGATAAATTACAGACAACGGTTATTACAGCTCCTTTAAAAGATGATGTGGCAGAATATATTGCGTACTATGATAAATTTGCTGATTCTAAAAAAATGCACCATATTAACAGCAAAAAAATAAAGGCATTAACAGAGCAGAGCATGTATGCCATCACAAAGTGTCTTGACAGTGAGGATAATGTCTTGGCAGAACACGCATATTATCTTGATAAAAAAGACAAGAGGATAATGCTTGCTACATCCGCTTCCCTGTTTAGGGAAAATGAAAATCCGGAATACAGAAATTTGATTGGACGGGCAAACAGAATGTTGCATTATAAAGATCTTCTTGCTTTTAAGGAGCTTGGATATGAAGTATACGATTACGGCGGAATAGGGGATTATAATGAAGAATTGAAGGCAATTGCAGAGTTTAAACTTGGATTTGGCGGTGATGTCAGGACATATGATGCAAGTTTTACGCTTCATTTGAAAAAACAGAGAGTGATGGATGAGAAGATTAACAACTTACAGTTGTATACAGGTCAGAAAATTGTCATTTATGGGTTTGGGTGGGCGGGAAAATATGCCGCAGACAGAATTGAGAATTGTGGAATCAATGATTATATCGTGGTAGATAACTATGCGGAATCTACGGGGGAAAGAGTTTACTATAAGGATGAAGATTTAAGGCTGTTGGATCGGACAAAAACGCTGGTATTGATTACTCTAACTGAAAAGACATATATAAAAATAGAGAAAAAACTTGACAATTTAGGATACAGGGTAGGAAGTAATGCTATTACACTATTATTCTGAAGGGGAAAAGAAAATGCATTATGAAAAATTAGATTATGTTTTAAAAGAAAAATTGGAAAACATTTTAACAGATGCGGATATACAAAAGGAAATATTTATTTGCAGTTATCGGGGAGGAGGAAAAATTGTATGTGATCTGTTGAAAAAAAGAGGTATTATGAAACTCGATATTATTGACAGCACGTATGAAAATAAAGACTTAAAAATAAAAAAACCGGATTATTTGCAGGAAGTCAATCCGAATGATGCAATTGTGCTTCTGTGTATGAAAAACTCTGAGGGGGTAGAAGAGCGATTGAAGGCTTGGGGATTTCAGAAAGGTTTAAACTATTTTTCCATGGTTGAGGAGATATATGGAGATTGTAATCACGTACTTAGCTATAGGCATTGGATAGAATACAGATATGGAGTAGATATTTCCACGAGAAAGGATAACAGGGATGGGGAATGTTCGGAGTATATGCCTACTCCGTGGGATTCTCTGCATAGAATAATGAATGCAATCGATATTGAGAAAAAAGATGCATTGTTTGATTACGGCATGGGGAAAGGAGGAGTAATCATCCAGCTTGCTATGGAAGGCTTGTTTCAAAATTTTGCGGGAGTGGAAAGGGATGAAGAGCTTTACTTGACTGCCTGCGAAAATTTTAGAAAACTTGGAATTGAAAATGTAAAAGCAATATGTTCAGATGCACGAAAAGTAACGAATGAATTGGATGACTACAATTATTTCTTTTTTTACAATCCTTTTACAGGCTCCGTATTTGAATCCGTTTTGCTGAATATAATGAACAGTTATAAAAGAAGAAAGAGAAAAATCAGGATGATATACATAAATACAGCCTGTCATGACATGATTATGGCAGGCGGGATTTTTAAGCTGGAAAAACAGGTCGAAGTAAATCATTTTATTCCATTGGCGAATATCTATACTACTGAGATTGAGGAAAGGCGGTAATTGTAGCGTATGGCATATGATCTTGCGACGGTAGTACTCCCCACATATAATGGGAGTAAATATATAAAGGAGATGTTGGATTCCTTAGAAAGACAGACTTATTCCAATATGGAGGTTATTGTCTCAGATGACTGTTCCAAGGACAATACAGTTTCAATCATTGAAACTTGGATAGAACAACAAAAAAGAAATAACAAGTATATATTATTAAAAAATAAACGTAACAGAGGACTTGTTCAAAACCTTAGATCCGCAATGCCATATATCTGTGGGAAATATCTGTTTTTGGCGGATCAGGATGATATTTGGAAAGAAAATAAAGTAGAAATACAGGTAAATTATTTCGAAAAACATGAAAAATGCATATTAAATTTTTGCGACAGAAGTATTATATGGAATGGGAAAATTGTAATTTCGTCAGAGGCACGCAATAAAAACCTGTTTGATCCTGTTGTGGAGAATACAGAATATGTCCTGAATCATCCGGGGAGGTATGGCGCAAATATGATTGCCATAAGGAATGCGGAAAACTGTTGCAGGGATATCTTGGATATATCGGATAACATTGTTGAACATGACACATTTATAACTGCAATGGCATCTATGTATGGGACGGTTGATTTTATACGACTTCCATTGGTTCAGTACAGAATCCATCATAATAATTTGTCTGGAAACTACAGGACGGAGACTGCAGGGAGCTTTGCAGAGTGCTTTAAATATTTAAGAAAGACAGCAAAAGAAAATTATATAACCCAATATCGTATGAATGACAAGTACATAATTGATCGTATACTCAAAGAGAGATGGAATTGTATGGAAGAATATAAAGCGGTAAAGTTCCCAAAATATCATTTTATGGAAATTTATAAAAAAGCAATGAAGTTGTTATATGAAAACAAGATAGGAGAATTCTACTGTGGGTAAAATAAAATATGTCATCACTGCTGCTTGTGGTATTGCAGTAGGATATTTAAGCTATATGTGGCTGCATTTGAAGATGATTCAGGATATAGCCGAGCGCAGGATGAGGGATTACCATGACCTTCGGGTAATGGAAAAATTAATGGAATGTATTCAACATAATCGTGATATAAGGAGATTCTTTGAGGATAACCATTATCGTACAATAGGTATTTACGGAATGGGCATTGTTGGCTCTGCATTTTACAAGGAGCTTAAACGTAGAGGTATCTTAGTGGAATTCTGCGTAAATATCAATAATAATACTACAGAGAACAGTTGCAGGCTATTAAAAGAAAGCGATAATTGGTCGGAAGTTGACGTTATGGTAGTTACGGATGATTTTTATTTTGATAAGTATTATAAGAAGTTAGAGCAAAGAGTGTCAGGAGATATTATTTCAGTTGTTGATGTTTTGTATGGGATTGAAGTTTAAAGCAAAAGGTAATTATATTAAATGCAAAGAAGGAATAATAATTTAAATTTTATTCTTTCACCGGTACAGTTTATTACATGCTGTGACAGTATGGTTTTTATGATAGGAGAGGAGTTTTAATGGAGAATGTGTGGGATATTAGAGAAAATAGAGGCTTATATTATATTCTTCCAGAGCAGGTTATAGGTACGGAAAGCATTGATTATTCGGATGTTGCGATTATCGCGTATATTTACTATGAGGATACTGTAGGACGGTATTTAGAGTATATTAAAGATATTCCCAGTGAAATAGCAGTATTTTTAATTTCATCAAATGAGAATACATTAAAGATACTAAATCAATTTAAACAGAAAAAACAAAACATTCAGGTAATAAAAAAGAGAAACAGAGGGCGTGATGTTAGCGCACTGCTTATTTCCGCTAAAGAAATTTTCCAAAATTATACATACGTTTGTTTTGTGCATGATAAAAAAGCAAAGGCTAAGGAAGATCAAAGAAGGGTTGATTTTTGGATTGAAAATCTATGGAATAACACATTAAAATCAAGAGGATATATAGAGAATGTACTTCAAGTGTTTGGAAATAATCCCAATATAGGTCTGTTAGTGCCGCCAGAGCTATATTATTACATGCAAGATTCTACGTTTTGGTATACCGAATTTGAAAGAACAAAAGAACTTGCAAAAGAGTTGGGATTGACACATACAATAATTGAAGAAAATTGTCCGCCTATTACAATCGGTACAGTATTTTGGTGTAAAGCTGATGCAATGAAAAAACTATTTAGCAGACAATGGAAATTTGAGGATTTTGTAGATGAGCCAATGCCGGGAGGAGAAACAATAAGCCATGCAGTTGAGAGGATTCTAGCGTATGTAGCGCAGGATGCAGGATATGACACAGGAACAGTTATGGTTGTAGAATATGCGAAAAAACTGCTGATGGCATTACAAAATGAAAAAAGAAACTTTTGCAATATGTTTACAAATGGAATGAATATCAGTTCTTTAAGCTTATGGGAATTTTATATCAGAAAAGAACAGATAAAAAAATATGTGTCAGACCATAGTGAGATTTACCTATTTGGTGCAGGAAAGAGGGGAAGATTTTATTTGACTGCATTTCGTGAAATAATTGGATGTAATCCGCAGGCTTTTCTTGTAACAGACAGTACATTAAATGAAAAAAATATTAATGGTGTACCGGTTATTTCATTTAAAACACTTAATATAGAAACTGCGACAGGGATTGTAATCTCTGTTGGAAAATTATTTGAAGATGAAATTAAGACATATCTGAAATTAAAGAACTATAATGGGTATTTATGTATTAATGATTTGGCTACTGATGATGATTTAAAAAATCATTGCATTGATGACAGGCAGACATATACAGAGGAAAGCATTTGATGAAAAGATTGGGAATATTTGTATTTTACGATGCATCAGGCATTGTAGATAAGTATGTAGAATATTTGCTGGAAAGCATGCAGAATATCATTCAGAAGTTAATAATTATAATTAATGGGACAATTGGGAGTGAAGACTATGACAAGCTGCAAAAGCATTCAAATGATATATATACTAGAAAAAATTACGGTTATGATGCTGGGGCTTATAAAGACGCATTTACAAAATATTTGTCTCTTAAAGAGCAGGTAAAATGGGATGAAATAATTTTGTTTAATGATACATTTTATGGTCCATTCTATCCGTGGAAATATATTTTTGCTCACATGGAAGCAGAAGATGCAGATTTTTGGGGGTTGGCAAGACATCCTAAAGAGATTGCAGGGGATTACCTGATAGCACAACATATTCAAAGCTATTTTTTAGTTTGCCGGAAACCTGTGATAGAATCTGAATGTTGGATAAAATTTTGGCAGGATCTTAGGTATCCTGCTGATATAATGGATGCAATTATGTCTTTTGAAGTGAATTTTTCTAAGTATTTCAGTAAAGCAGGGTTTAAAAGTAAGGCATTGACAGATGTGTGGGAGGTAAAGTATAACGGGAATCCGTCATTGAAATATTATTTTGAATTGATTCGTGACTTGAAATTTCCAATCATAAAGAGAAGAGTATTTTCTTTTATGAACTTTACGCAGAATAAGCTTGCAATAAATTATATAAGGAGTAACACAGTCTATGATGTCAATATGATTTTCAGGCATTTAGAGCGTTTGGAGAAGGAAAGAAGAATCAACTTGATTCCACTATTTGACTATAGCGAATTAATACAATTTTATGAAAAGCATAAAAGAGTTTACATATATGGCTATGGAAAATACGGACAATGTTTGTCAGAGTATGTTAATTATAAGGGATGGAAATCGGAGGGTTTTATTGTTACAAAAAAAAGCGAAGATGCAGAGAAAGTTTTTGAATATGGACAAGTTCATTTCGTCGAAGGTGATGGAATTATTTTGGCATTGGGGCAAAAGGCATTAAGCGAAGTTTATTCAACTTTAAAGAAATATTGGAAGAGTGAGAACCTGTTATTACCCAAGACTGAGGAAGGTAAAAAAAGAAATGGATGCAATTGACAGAGCGATAGAACAGAATTGGCAGCGGACAGATAATATAAAATTAAGCCAACAGACATGGGCAGAGTTTGAAAAAGCATCAGAGAACAAAAAAGTATTTTTGTTTGGAGGAGGAAGAGGAGCGGAATTTTATTTTTACAAATATGGAAATAGGGCAAATGTTGAAGGAATCATTGATAGTAATCCGAAATTTCGGGGAAGGAAAGCACGGGAAATTATTCGGGTAAAAATAGAAAGCAATGCACGGAATTTAAAGTTTACGGATATATCCGTTTTAGATACCTGCGATAAAGCCAATACGGCAGTCTTGATTACAAGTCTTAAATTTTTTTCGGAAATAGCAGATCAGTTAGAGAAAACAGGGATGCAGAATTACTTCGCACTTTTACCAATGGAAGCCAAGGTAAGGAATCATAAAGTGACGGATTTAAAGCTATATAATGAATCATCATATGTAAAAGAATGCTACAAAAAAGATATTAATCCTAAAAAAATTGTTTTTATAACCATGAGTGATTATGCAGGTCATGGAAAGGAAATTGCAAGGCAGTTGTTAAAACTTAGAAGTGATTTGGATTTGGTTTGGATTGTACGAAATTTGAATACAGAGGTTCCGAAAGGGATTCGCCTTGTACAACAGAGCAATTGGCAGGGAAACAATAAGGAATTCATCTATGAAATGGAAACAGCAGGGATGTGGATATGTGATACGGGGATTCCACTGTTCATAGAAAAACGGGATGGGCAAATTTACATACAGATTAAGCATTGGGCCAGTGTGACTTTGAAAGCATTTGGATTCGACTTGGCAAGATTCAGACAGAATAAAGCTATGGTTGAATTGTGTGAAAAGGAAAGTAAAATTATTAATTACATCATCACAGGAAGTAAATTTGATACAGAAACCTGTAGAAGAGGGTTTGGTTTTTGGGGAGAAGTATTTGAGGCAGGTTCGCCTAGGACGGATATTTTATTTGAACCTGAACAATACAGGGAGAAAATAGAACGTTATTATCAGATAGAACCTAGTAAAAAACTGTTATTATATGCGCCTACGTTCCGAAGCGGAACGGGGGAAGAATACTGTCCTAAAGCCACAAATATCGACTTGGATTTTGCAAGGATTAAAAGGGCACTGGAGAAAAGATTTGGCGGAGAATGGATGATTCTTTTGCGGCTGCATCCGGTTGTGGCGAATCAGGGTATTCAATTGGATAATCCTGAGTATGTGGTAAATGCAAGCGGGTATTATGACAGTGAAGAGTTAATAGCGGCTTCGGATGTGTTGATCACGGACTATTCGAGCATTATGTTCGAACCGGCATTTGTGAAGAAACCGGTATTTTTGCTTGCTTGTGATAAGAAGGAGTATATTGACAGGGAAAGGACACTTCTGATAGAGTATGATACCCTGCCTTTTCCTATAGCGGAAGATAATGACGGGCTTGTTGAAAGTATTGGCAGGTTTGATCAGATAGAATATGAAAAGACTTTGAATAATTTCTTCCAAAAATATGGAGTCCATGAAGATGGGCATGCGGGAGAAAGAGCAGCAGATTTTATTTCAAAATTAATTGATGCGGGAATGTAAATTATAAATGGTTTGACAAGGGGACAAAGTAATGAATACAAAAGCAGAGCCGTTGGTTTCGGTAATAGTTCCGATTTATAATACACAGGAGTTTTTACCCCGGTGTTTGGACAGCATTTTAAACCAGTCCTACATAAACATGGAAATTATATTAGTAAATGACGGTTCAACGGATGATTCTTTGACTATATGCGAAAGATATGCCGCAAATGATGACAGAATACGCATTATCAGTCAGGTGAATCAAGGTGCCTTAGTGGCGAGGAAAAAGGGCGTGAAGGCTTGCAGGGGAGAATACATTATGTTCGTTGATTCCGACGATTGGATTGAACCGGAACTTTTAAAAGCAATGGTGCGTGCAATGCAGGAATCCGAATGCCCGTTAATTTGTACGAATGTATATATGGACTATGAGGATGGAACAAGCAGGGAATACAGAAATGCGATGCCAACGGGCGTATATTATACCGACAGTATCGCAAAAGACATATTTTACTATAAAAATATGGATTGCTACGGAATTTTGCCGTATAATGTCGCGAAGTTATATGCCGCAGATATTGTGAAAGATGTTATAGATAATGCAGATGATGATATACGTTACGGGGAAGATAGAGCCGTTCTGTTTAGTATAGTATATAAAAATATTAAAATATGCTTTACGGATGACATTTATTATCATTATTGTATACGTGATGACAGTGCAAGTCAGTCGGAAAATCCGAATTATTTTGTATTGCTGGCTGCTTTTTATAAATGTGTTAAGAAAATTTTTGATGCACATAGGGAGCGGGAATACCTGTTGCGTCAGTTGGGGAGATATCTGCTACAGGAAGCGCATCATGCCATAAATAACAGACTTGGACTTGCAACGGCAGATAAACCAATTTATAAAGAGCCTGGGAAACCATATATTTTGGATTTTTCCGTATTCTTACCGCAAAAAAAGAAAATCATTCTTTATGGTGCAGGTAATGTCGGTTCTGACTATCAAAAGCAGCTGTCGGATTGCGCAAATATAGAATTGTGCGGCTGGGTGGACAAAGATTATGAGAAATATCAGGACAAAGGATTTCGTGTGCAGCCGGTAGATTATATAAAGGAACTGGAGTATGACTATATCCTTGTGGCTGTCAGGAAGCAGAAAATTTTTAAGGAAATAGAGCAAGGACTGGAAGACATGGGCATACTTAAGACCGCTATTATATGGGGCAGACCTTACGGTGCGCCATATGAAGAGGGCTGACGTTACATTGCAAAGTATAAATGGAGGGTATAAAAATATGGAGAAAATTGTTATATGGGGCTGCGGCGGGATGTTTGGCAGAGTGAAAGCTTTTTTGGAGGAATTGGAAGATTTGGGAGAGATACATATTGAAGCGATTGTGAATAACCGACCACATGAAGAAACGGCAATAGGACGATGGAATATTATCTATGCGGAAGAATTGGGAGAGATGGATTTTGACAGAATAACTATAACGGCAAGCCGGGCATATGAAAGTATCAATACTGATATTAAGAATATGAATATTGATGTAAAGGTCAGTGAAATATGGGAATATTTGAGAGATAAGATGCTGTTGCTGAATGCATGGGATAATTATGATATGTTATGGAAGAAACTTATACTTAGACAAGCATGGGGGTTATAGGAATGGATAAAAGGGATAAATTCGCAGGTCAGATACAGGAGGGAGTGGAAGAGCGGCTGCTTACTATAAAGGAATTGTTTTCGGAGAAGGCAATAAAAGACCTGAAATGTACATTAACTTGCTTTAAGGAAGAGTGCATGAAAGAATTTTTTTTTAATGCTGATACACCGATTATCCGTTTTTTTAATATGATGGATTCAATATGTAATAACTGCCTGCAAATATACAATCGACCTGAATATACTAAAAGGCTGCGTGAGCTGATATATCTTATGGAAGTAATGAACAGGGAAACCATGTATTACATGAATAAAAGTGTGGGCAGTGATGCTTACAGATTATCAATAGCTGCAATTATAAGGAATGAGGAAGATATCATAGAATGGATAGAATATCACAGGATAGTTGGTGTGGAGCATTTCTATATTTATGATAACGAAAGTACAGACGGCTTGAAGGATAAACTGCATGGATATATTGAAAAGGGTATCGTAACATATACTTTTTTTCCCGGAGAATGCGTGCAGGATAAAGCATATCAGGATGCCGTTGATAAGTATAAAAATGATACAAAATGGCTTGCCATAATAGACGGTGATGAATATATAGTGCCTGTCAAAGGTACATTACTGCCTGATTTATGTGATGAGATAGAATATACAAATGATTACTTTGAACCAAGCGGGATTCATGTTGGTGGGATAGGAATCAACTGGAGAGTATATGGCACATCTTTTCATAAAAAGAAAGTACCCGGACTATGCATAGAAAATTATACATACAGATGTGAGGACAGTCATCTTCATAATATCAGAATAAAGACAATCGTTAATCCTCGTGTAGTAAAAGCGGCAGGAACACATAACAGTATAATGCAGAAAGGATATTATAGTATTTCTGAAAATGGGACTCCGTTTGTTTCAGGTTCTTTTTATGAAGGCGCATGTAAAAAAATTCGTATCAATCATTACCGCTCGAAAGCGGAAGAGGAGCTTATTAATAAACTGCGTAGAGGCTGGCCGGATAAGGAGCATAGTGAGCCGAGTGAGAGAAAAATAAGAGAAGAAGTTGAAAGTGCCAATACGTCGTATAATGCGGTAGAAGATTTTATTATGAAAAGATATGTTGATGATGTGAAAAGAAGAGTTGAAGAGTATGAGAAGGAGCTTCAATGAGAGCAAAACAGATAAGTGCACATATGCTTTTGCGAAAGCTTAAAAACAGAAGAATGGTTATTTGGGGAGCCGGAAGAAAACTTGACGGTGTATTCCAAAAATTTAAAGCATACCATTTTGAAAAACATGTTGATTATATCGTGGACAATCGTCAGGAAATGTGGAAAACGACCAGGCTGTTGGGGGATACGCAGGTACCTGTCCGCTCACCCCAATATATGAGAGGGCATATCAGCAGGGAAACGATTATTGTCATTATGATAAAAGAATACAGCGAGGTGGAGAAGCAGTTAAGAGGGTATAAAGAGCTGAGACATAATCGGATATACAGATGTCCGGAATATCATTATTTATTGGAGAAAAAAATGAAAGACATGATTGCCGGGCAGCCGCTCGGAAATACCGTAATGTTCCAGGGGGAAGGGGACAACAGAGAGAATGCGCTTGCCCTGTATGAATATATGTCGGAGCACGGAATGCTGAAAAAGTACAGGATTGTCTGGATATGCAATCATCCGAAGAATTTTTCCCGTGTCAGACATGTGGATTATATTGACAGGAATCTTTATGCTAAAATTCCCACGCTGTCCGATATCTGTAAGGATGAGTATTATCGTTATACCGCACGTTACCTGTACTACGAAAATTGGACGATACCGAAAAGAAGAAACGGTCAGACGGCCGTATATTTAAAGCATGGAACTTTTATGCTTAAAAACGTAAAAGGGAAAATATATATATCGGAAGATGCGGATGGGGCAATCTGCACTTCGCGCAATTATGCGGACCTTGCGGTGGAACAGGAAAGCATTGCAAAAGAAAAGCTGATTATCTGCGGTTCTCCACGATTGGATTTTCTGTATAAGAAGAAGGATGTTTTACGGACTTTAAAGCTGTGGGAACCGGATAAAAAATATATATTGTGGCTTCCAACACTCAGACAGTCAAAAAATGTAAACCGTAATGATGTGAAACATACGGCGCCTTTGGGGATTCCCTTAATAAAATCAGGGGCAGAATTGGAATTACTGGAGAAATATTTGGATAAAGCGGGTATGAAATTATTAATCAAACCGCATCCGCATCAGGATTTATCCGTATATAAAATCGGTGATTATAAAAACATTGTTTTTATCCTGCAGGATACTTTAGACAGACATGATTTTACGATTCATTCCCTTATGAGGGAAACGGACGCACTGATTTCGGATTATTCGTCAATTGCTTTTGATTATATGCTTTTGGACCGTCCGATTGCATATACGGTTGACGATATGGAGGATTATACGATTGGATTTTCGGTAGATAATCCGTTTGATTATATGCCGGGAGAAAAGCTGTATGTGTGTGAAGACATGCTGGTTTTTTTAAATCATGTAAAGGAAGGAATGGATTTATTTGCCGGGCAGAGAAGAAAAGTCAGAGATTACATTCACGAGTATCAGGATGATAAAAATTGTGAGCGGTTTTTGCAAATCATGGGTATGTGCTGACGGGAAAAGGAGAAGGGGATTAAAATGCGGAAGATATCGGTTATCGTTCCGGTTTATAATGCGGAAAAATACATAAAGAAATGCATTGAGAGTATTCTGGCGCAGACGCTCAAAGATATTGAAATCATATGCATGGATGATGGTTCTACGGACGGCAGCGGTGAGATTCTTGATACATTTGCGCTTAAAGACTCAAGAGTGCGTGTGGCACATCGCCAAAATGCAGGATACGGAGCTGCGATGAATGCCGGAATGGACATGGCTGAGGGAGAGTTTATCGGTATTGTCGAAAGCGATGACCGTATTGCCGGAGATATGTATGAAACGTTATATAATGCGGCGCGGCAATACCGGCTTGATATGGTAAAGGCAGACGCTTATTACTGGATGGAAAAAGCGGATTATTTGAGCAGCAAACATGTGAACGATTTGGAACCTTATTATAATAAAGTCCTGCAGGATACGGATCGAAACACGTTTTTCCGGTTTTTTATGAACATTTGGACAGGCATTTACAGACGGGATTTCCTGCAGCGGAACAATATCAGATTTCAGGAAACAAAAGGCGCATCTTATCAGGATAACGGATTCTGGTTACAGACATGCATGTATGCCGAAAGAGCCATGTGGATTGACAGACCGTTTTATTACTACCGTCAGGATAATCCTGAAGCCTCCGTAAGAAGTACGGAAAAAATGATGGCGATGATAAAGGAGTATGAATATATTGAAACGCTGTTAAGGCAGAGAGGCGATGAAAAATTTCTGCCGTATTGCTGCACTTACCGTCTGATTCGGGCGCGGGGAACATTTTACAGGATAGCGGATGACTATAAAAGGGCATTTTGCAGTCAGCTTATCTCTGACTATAAAAATTATAAAGCCTATATAAAAGATAATGTAACAATTGACAATTGGTTTCGTGAAATCGTGAAAAATCCAGATGAGGTCTGCAGTCAGATAATTGATAAGAAAAACGAAATAAGACGTAAACTTGAGACGCATGAAAATATCATTATTTACGGAGCCGGAAAAAGAGGAGACCACGTATTCCGCTGTCTGTACAATGAGGGATACTACGACAAAACAGCCTGCTTTGCCGTATCGGAAAATCCTTCCGAAGGCATTTTGGCGGGAAAGCGGATATTAAAGATAGATGATGCGGTAAAAAAATATCCCAAAGCATTGGTAATCGTGGCAGTAATACGTGGAAGCAGAATGTACCTGCAAATGACAAAGAGGCTGTCAGAACTTGGAATCAATGAATATTCAGATGGCAGCGATATAGAGGAAAGTTTTTATATTCTGTAGCAATTCAGGTGTTGAGAAAACGGAAAGGAATAATATGAACATAGGAATGATTATCGCCGGAGGCAGAGGCGTCCGCACGCATCAGGATATTCCGAAACAGTTTTTAAGTATTTATGACAGACCCGTTATTGTCTATACAATGCAAGCGTTTCAGAAGCATCCGGAAATTGACGCCATTTTGGTTGTATGCATTGACGGGTGGCAGGAGATTTTGTGGGCGTATGCGCGTCAGTTTAACATCACAAAAATGAAATGGGTGGCGGCAGGCGGGGAAAACGGTCAGCAGTCAATATATAACGGGCTTCTTGAGCTGGAAAAGCACTGTGAGTTGTCGGATCTGGTGCTGGTTCATGATGCAATCAGACCAAACGTATCGCAGGAAATTATATCAAACTGTATTGCAGAGTGCAGACTGCATGGCTCTGCGATTACGGTGATTCCGTGTGCGGAGGCGATGCTGCTTCGGAATGAGGATCCCAACAGCTCTTCCGCGGTCGTTTCAAGGGACATGCTGGCAAGAACGCAGACACCGCAGGCATTTTCGCTGAAAAAGCTGCTGTGGGCGCATGAGGAGGCTGCAAAGCGTGGCATTCATAATTCCACGGCGTCCTGTACCCTGCTGGTGGAATTGGGGGAGAAGGTTCACTTCTGTTCTGGTTCCGAAAAGAATATCAAAATCACAACAGCGGAAGATCTTGAGATTTTTAAGGCGCTGCTGATGGCGGGAAAGGACGACTGGCTGAAATAATATGTATATGCAGAGCAGAATTTATATTGATGATTTGAAAAACGCAATCAGCGGAACCGTAAACTTGCGGAAGCTTTATCATAAGAGTGTCCTGATTACTGGGGCGACGGGGCTGATCGGTTCTTTTGCGGCGGATATGTTGCTGTATGCAGACAGGACGGACAATGCGGAAATCGGGATTTATTTGCTGGCGCGCGATGAGAAACGGTTAAGGGAACGTTTTGCCTCAAGTCAGAATGAAAAAAGACTGCATTTTGTTGTTCAGGATGTCACAAAGCCGTTGGAAAAAAACGTGGAAGTTGATTACATCATTCATGCCGCGGGGGATGGATTTCCCGCGGCGTTTCGGGAACATCCCGTGGAAACAATGACGCCCGCTTTGTTCGGCACATACCGGTTACTGCAGTATGCAGCACAGAGTGCGGCGCAAAATGCGGTAAAAAAATTTCTGTATGTTTCAAGCGGTGAAGTATACGGAAAAATATCGGGTACCGAACATGCTTTTACGGAGAAAGAATGCGGATATTTGGACAGTATGAGCGTACGCTCCTGTTATCCGATGGCGAAGCGCTGTGCGGAAACATTATGTGCTTCTTTTTACGCACAGTATCATGTTCCAGTGGTAGTCGTGCGGCCGAGCCATACATACGGGGCATGTACATCAGTGAATGATAACCGTGCAACGGTGCAGTTTTTGAGGAATGCGGCAGCCGGAGAGGATATCGTCTTAAACAGTGCGGGCAGACAGATGCGCAGCTATACTTACGTGGCGGACTGTGTATCAGGCATTTTTTCAGTTCTGCTTGGCGGCACGGACGGGGAAGTGTACAACATCGCCAATGCCGCTTCAAGAGTGACAATCGCTGAATTTGCCGCTATTCTGGCCCGAAAAGCTCGAGTGGACTGCGTGGTGAAAAATCCTGATGAAAACGGGAGATGCGAGCACACGCCCTTTGAATATGCAGTACTGGATTCGTCAAAGCTGGAACGGCTCGGCTGGCATGGACGGTATACGATTGACAGAGGAATAGAGAATATGATTCGTATAAAAAACCCGAATGCTTTTTTATGAGACGGAGTGGGTTGTCGAAGAAATTACGGATGAGATAAATAAAGAGATACAGGTGGAATTTCCGATGAAAATACAATACAAAGAAGACATGACTTCCATATATGCATTAAAAGAAAATCAGCCTGATTTGTCATGGGTTTTTAAACGGTTTTTGGATAAGGATGATGAGGTGCTGTATTTTGTCAGCGGTGAAAAGCTGAGTGTCGTAGTGTCCATAGGGGATTTGTTCAGATGTTTGGAAGGCGGGAAACGGGATATTCTGAATACGGATTTTATGTGTGTGCGCGAGAAGGAAGATGAAAAAGCGCTTGCCTTTTTTGCGGCTCACCCGACGGTTCATGAGCTGCCGGTAATTGATAACGTCGGAAGGTTCATCGGTGTCATGAAATCAGGAGAACGTAATTCCGACAAAACCCAGAACAGTTTTCGGATGTATGCGAAGAGTCTGTACTATGGCGAGGAAGCCTTTTATCTGAAAACGGCGAAAAAGTTTATGGAGCATTTTAAGGGGATTGTGTTCCTGGCTGACCTGCCGAATGATGACGTGGCGGTTAACCGTTTAAAAACGGATAAGGAAAAGGAAGAGTATGCCGAAAAAAACGGAATAAATGCCTTAACGCATTTAAGAAACATGACGGAGCCGGAGGAAAGAATATATTGGGGAGATGCGGTATATGAGCCGGGTATTTCCAAACGGTTTGCGGAAGAATTTTCCAAAATAAAGGTGACGGAAAAAAACGGTATTCAATATTATGAGAACAGTGAACCGCCACGTTATATTACATTTGAAAACGGCAAAAGAAGGTTGCCAAACGGAAACGTTAATGCAGTAAGAAAGATATACCTTGTCGGACCGTGTACCATATTGGGAGCATATGTAACAGATTATCAGACGATTGAATATTATCTGCAACAATTGCTCAATGATAACGGTTATGAATGGCAGGTGGTCAATTTCGGAGCATTTGGCCCCGGGTATGAGTTCCAGTATTTGCTGACGGAGGGTATTGATGATGAAGATATAGTGCTGATTGCGTCTCAAAACGCAGGAGGGATATCGTCATTTATGAAAAACCATCAAAATGTGCATTATATGGGGAATTTTTCGGATATATTTGACGGTATGCAGAATCCGCTTTCCTGTATTCTGGATACGTTCCGTCATACGAATTACAGGGTATCGGAGAAGATTGCCGGATGGATTTATGCGTCGGTGGAGCCATACATCAGGCAGAAAAGCGTTATAAAAAAACCGAATGATTCCAGAAAACCGATTCAGAATTATTTTATTGCCTGGGATATTTATCTGTATTATAAAGATTTTGCATTGAGACATGACCTTGAGGGTTTGGAAGGGGAAGTCGGAGTAATCGTCATGAACTGTAATCCGTTTACGAAAGGACACAGATTTCTTGCGGAGTATGCCGCTGCAAAGGTGAATACGCTGATACTCTTTGTGGTGGAAGAAGATGCGTCTGCATTTGCTTTTGCTGACCGTATTGAGATGGTGAGGGAGGGAACCCGTGATATGGATAACATAAGGGTTGTTCCATCCGGAAAGTACAATATTTCAAAAAGCACTTTTGCGCAGTATTTTGAAAAGGATAAAAAAATAAAAGAAATTGCTTCAATGGAGTATGACGTACGCATTTTCTGCGAGGTAATTGCGGAGTGCATGAACATATCCTGTCGGTTCGTGGGCGAGGAACCGACTGATCCGGTGACAAGGCGATACAATCAGACAATGAAAGAAATCCTTCCGCAGTACGGTATAAAACTGGACGAAATACCGAGACTGAAAACGGACAGAGGGTATATAAGCGCATCCAGGGTCCGCGAATGTATTGCGACGGGGGACCTGCAGAGCATGCCAGATTATCTGCCGGAAACGACCGTAAGGTATCTTAAAAAAATTGATTACAACGGCGGCATTCGGAGGAAACAGTCATGATAAAAACATCCGTTATCATGAATCGCGGGATCCGTTTAACGGGATAAAGCAGGGAGAATAAAACGGAAAGGCGGGCAGGAACAATGAACATCAACACACTCAGGGAAAAACTGGACGGCTCACGATACATTTATCTGTATGGAGCGGGGCTTACGGGAATAAATTATCTTCAGAGATTTACAAGGCAGTTTCCCAGCCGTCCGATAGACGGCATTATCGTATCGGAAAAAAAAGGCAATCCTGAAAAAATCGGAAATCTGAATGTAGTGCCGCTTTCGGAGCTTTCCGTACGGAAGGAGGACGCGTTTTTTTGGATTACGGCGGGAACAAAGCATCACGAAGGGATTATTCAAAAACTGGAAGAAGCAGGCTGTACCAAATATGCCGTTCCGAGTCAGGAAATTTTGGATAAGCTTTACATGCTGGAAAAGCACGAATTTACGGATAGACGTAAGTTTCGGGATAAGGTTCTTTTTATCCTTGCGGGCTATAAGGAATTTCTTTGGAAGGATGTCTTCGAGCGGCTGGAAAAATACATACCGGATGATATCGAGGTATGCGTTCTGTCCTCGGGACTGAAAAGTGACGGACTGGCACGGCTTGCCGAAAAGAACGGGTGGTCTTACTTAAGCACTGCCTACAATTCCGTTACCATGATACAGAATATCGCAATGGAATATTATCGGGATGCGCAGTGGTTTTACAAGATGGACGAGGACATTTTCCTTACGGAAGGAACACTGGAATCCATGATGAAAACGTTTATCAGGGTTCGGGAGTTCGAGCCCTGCAACGTCGGAGTCGTGGCGCCGCTGATTCCTCTGAACGGATACGGATATATACGGATTTTGGACAGGATCGGTCTGCGTGACAGGTACGAAGAGAAGTTTGACACTGTGTTAAGCGGGGGGTATCCAGACAAAAAGATTGAGTCGGATGCGGAGGCCGCCGCGTTTATGTGGGGGGCAACGGGAGAAATCCCGAGGCTTGATGAATTGAACAGGGCGTTTGCGCGTACTGGCGGATACAGCTTCTGCAACGTGCGTTTCAGCATAGGATGCATCCTTTACAGCAGAGCGTTTTGGGATAAAATGGACGGGGCCTACCCGTATGCAACGGGTCTGCCCGGTGACGTGGGGGAGGATGAGGTGCGTCTGTGTGCGCGCACCGTTTTAAAGTCTTACGTACTGGCAGTTGATGAAAGCTGTGTTGTCGGTCATTTCTCCTTCGGACCGCAGACAGAAGGAATGAAGGACTATTATGCTGCCCGCCATGAGCTTTTTGAAATACAATAAAAAAGGAGCCTGCAGGAAGTATGAACGAGATTGGAGTCATTATTTGCAATTACAATAAAGCGGATTACGTTGTGGAATGCGTGGAGAAGGTTGCCGAACAGACGTTTAAAGATTTGGACATTTATGTGGTGGATAATGCGTCGACGGACGATTCCGTATCAAAACTGCGCAACCGGTTTGGGGATTCGATAACAATCATTGTGAATCCGGAAAACATTGGCGGTTCCGGCGGATTTGACACAGGGATAAAAAAGGCGGAGGAGTTAGGTTACCAGTATATCATGCTGCTCGACAATGACGCGATGCTGGAGGAACATGCCATAGAATTTCTGTACGAATATTTGAAAAAGCATGAAGATGTAGGGTTTTGCGGTGCGGAAACACTGAATATGCATTATCCTGAAATATACCAGGATTTTGGCGGACGTCTTGACTTTGAAAGTTTTTACATGAGAGGTATTATGGCGCGGTCACGAAAACTGGCGCTTCCCGTCGCAATGGAGGCTGATTATGTGGCAAGCTGTGCCCTTTTGTGTAGAATGGATGCCGTGAAAGCAGCCGGCGGAATGCCCAGGGAGAATTTTATATATTGGGATGATGTGGAAATGTGTATGCGGTGCCGTATGGCAGGATACAAGGTTGTTGTGCTGAGTACTGCAAGGGCATACCATGACATATCCGGTGCGGGACCGCAGAATTTATTTTTAGCATATTATGCAAACCGCAACAGATATCGCTTTTACACAAAATATCTGCCAAAAGAACGCCTTGATGAATTTTATGACAGAGTGACATATGAGATGTTTTCCAAGCTTTACGGTTGTCCGCCCAAGAAACTGACGGCAACCATGATGACCAGGTGGAACGCATGGGACGATTTTGCACATGGAATTACGGGAAAAGCCAAAGACGGAACGATTGGGACATTTATGCCTGAAAACAGCCTGCTTAGAAAACGGCTTGCAGAATGGAAAACCGTTTTTATCCATATGCCGCGTCATGATGCAGCGGATTACCAGACGCTGAATGCTGTGCTGGATTATTTTTCAAGGATTAATCGTCATATGGATGTTACGGTGGCTTTTTCGCCGGAGGGCTACGAGCTTGACAGCTTTGATGCGTTATTCAGATTGTGTGAACATGTGACAAAGGTTGGCGAAAATATTCTGCCTTGGTATTACATTGACGGTTATAGAAACTGGATTGGAGACGAACGGGATTATTTTTATTTTACGTCGTTTGACAAGGCATTAAGGCAGTTCAGGGAAATGTACAGACCATATTTTGAGGAGCGGAAAAAGGAGCTGAGGGATGATGCGCAGTCTTGAAAGAAAAGAAACAGCGGAAGAGCTTTTGCGGGGCATTTCGAAGGGGACGCTTATTTGGTATCCTTTTGAAAAAGGGAAAAAGGCGTTATGTATCGACAGTGAGGACTTTCATATGGAAGAGCTGCTCAGGGAAAAGGGGCTTGAAGTAACGGCTGTTTCTGTAAAGGAACTGTTAAAAGAAGGCATTTCGGATAGAATTGCCGGTATGTATGATTATGTGGCAGGAATAGGGATTATTGAACGCTGCAATGAGCCTGCAGAACTGCTTTGCTGCATGAAAAAGGTTTTAAAAAACGGCGGAAGACTGCTTTTGGGGACGGACAACAGACTGGGACTTCGATATTTCTGCGGCGACCATGATGCCCATACGGGCAGGGCATTTGACGGGTTGGAGAATTATCAGAGGGAAAATCCGCAGGGAGCGGGCAGTTCGGATGGGCACGGTTATGCAGCATTTGAAATAGAAAGCTTCTTATCCGGAGTGGGAATAACAAACTTTAGGCGGTATTCCATATTTCCAAATCTATATTATCCACAAATGCTGTTTGCAAAAAATTATTATCCAAAGGAAAATCTGGAGCTTAGGATTATTCCAAGGTATGTGCACAAGGAATCCGTTTTTCTGAAGGAAGAATATCTGTATGGGCAGCTTGTGGAAAACAGGACGCTGCATGAATTTGCGAACGCATATCTGTTTGAGTGCATCAATGAAATGGAAATGGGAGCGGATGGGTTTGCAAATGCCCTGCAGGTAACACTTTCTTTGGACCGCGGAAAGGAGCGCGGGCTTGCTACCATCATACGGGATGACGGAAAGGTTGAAAAAAAGGCGCTTTTTGCGGAGGGAAATTCGCATATACAGGAGATTATAAAACATGACATGGATTTAAGGAGCCACGGTGTCCCAATGGTGGATTCAGAGCTTATCAATGATATATATGTTATGCCTTTTGTGGATGCAGATACGGCGCAGCTTCATCTGCAAAAACTTCTGAAAAAGGATAAGCAGGCGTTTATCCATGAGATGGATATATTTCGGGAATATATTCTGAAATCGTCAGAACCGGTAGAAGCAACAGATGACAATATGCCTGATGAACAATGCTATAGAAGGGCATATATCGATTTGGTACCGTTAAATGCGTTTTATGTGAATGGAAACTATCTGTTTTATGACCAGGAATTTTATATGGAAGATTACCCGGTTAACGCTGTTGTGATGCGTATGGTTGATTTGGTTTACAGAGGACAGCCGGAATTGGAAAGAATACTTCCAAGGGCATTTTTCCTTGAACGGTATGGGCTTTTAAAGAATCATGACCAATTGATGCAGTATTCAGCCAAGTTTATGGTGTGGCTGCGGAATTTGGATATCCTAAAGGAGTTTCGGACGCAGACGGAACAGGATGCAGAAACATTAAATGCAAACCGCCTTGCTATGGATTATTCCGTGGGAGAATATCAGAGACTGTTTGTCAATATTTTGGATGGACTTGAAAACCGGAAGCTGATATTGTTTGGAACGGGGAAATATGCCTATAAGTTCATAGAGCTTTTCGGCGACGAATATAAAATTGAAATGCTTTTGGATAATAATGCAGAGCGTTGGGGCAGCTGTGTGGAAGGTATCCGGGTGGCAGCGCCAATAGAACTGGACACTATGGATACTGGGAAATATAAAATCATCGTATGCATAAAGGACTACAGGCCTGTCTTAAGACAGCTGAAGGAAATGGGCGTGAAGCATTACGGAATCTATACCTTGGATTTTGAAAGACCGCGTGAGGAGTTGCTAAAGGGAAGGCGGATAAGTGGTCCGGAGTGTGGCGGAATACGGAAAAAATATCATATCGGATATGTGGCAGGCGTATTTGACCTGTTTCATATAGGGCACTTGAATCTGCTCCGGCGTGCAAAAGAACAGTGTGATTACTTGATTGTAGGTGTGGTGAGTGATGAAGGCGTGCGGAAAAATAAGCATACGGAACCGTTTATCCATTTCGAAGAGCGGATTCAAATGGTGCGTGCCTGTAAGTATGTGGATGAGGCCGTAAGAATTCCGCTGATATATTGTGATACTGCCGATGCATACAGGAAGTTCCGGTTTGATGTACAATTTTCCGGAAGTGATTATGAGCATAGCAAGGCATGGCTGAACAAGCAGGCATTTTTGAGGAGCCGAGGTTCGGATATGGTATTTTTTCCATATACGGAAAGTACAAGCTCCACGAAGATAAAGGGATTGATTGACAGGAAATTGATGTAGCAAAAATTTTTGGAGGTATTAAAGATGGCTGCAGACAGGGTATTGGTTTGGGGAACCGGAAATGTGTATTATGCGAATTGTCAATTGTTGGACTATCTGAAAAAACAAGGGGTGCTGAAGATTGTAGCTTTGGTGACTAAGGATAGGAATGCGGAGATAAAAGACGGCTGTCCGGTCATCAGTAAAGATGAAATCCATGATTATGAATGGGATATTATTGTAGTGGCAGCATTGGGCGAGATGGCTGAAAGTATCCAAAGGGATATCCGTCAGCTTGGTATTGGCGCAGACAGGGTAATTTCCATATGGGATTATGCAAAGAAGCATGCAGGGACGGATACAGAATATTATAGGCAGACAGTGGCAAGGCAGATTGATGTATTAAAGCAGATTTTATCTGCGTCTGATGAACAAGTCGGCGATTTTGACTGGATGTGTGCAAGAATTAAGGAATATGGCATTTTCCCGTTCCGTAAACAGGGAGAGGATATCTTATATACCCAGTATGGGATGATGCAGGTTGTTGAAGAATTTGCAGGATTGTGCTGTTATATCAGTAAACTGAATATTCAGACTGCCATTGAGATTGGGGTGAATGCAGGAAAAAGTTCCTATATCATGTGTGCGTTGCTCTCCAGACACAATCATGGACTTAAGTATACCTGTGTGGATATCTATGATGTGATGGATTCGTTTGACATGTATCATGCAGTACTTCCTTCTTTGGAGAAACAAATTCCCACCACGTCAGAGGATTATGCGGGTGCAGGCTATGACTTTGTATTTATTGATGCGGATCACTCATATGATGCTTCCATCATGGACTGGCAGAATGTGGGGAAATTTGCCAATAAGGTAACATGTTTCCATGATATTTATGCACATGAGTATGACAGCCTGAACGGAGGCATAGTCAGAACATGGAAAGAGGTTATGGAATTGACAAAGAATAAAAAGCATAAAGTGTTTTCAAGTTATCCGGATCAGTGGATGGGCATTGGGGTAGTTGAGCACTAGAGGGGGATATATGAACGTAAGCTATCGGAATACCTATATGATTGATACCGGAAAACCGGCAGGGGGAATAAGGGACTTAAAAAATGCGGGGATTCAAAGTCTGATGCTTTGCATTTCGGCATGGCTTTGGCCGCCAAAGGAAGCGTATGAAGACGAACCGGTAAAATGGGGGAAAAAGAAAACTGTGTTCAGGCGGGAATCTCCGGATACGATAAAAGAGCGTTATTTGAACATGATTGATGCCTGCAGGGAAAACGGGATAGATGTTCCCATACTGTATGCGCCGCGTTTCTCACGAAAAGAGGATAAACCGTGGTTGAAAGACTACATAACGGATATGATGCTGGAAGGCGTTGGATTCTGCAAAAGGGCAGGGTGCAGATATCTGATTATCTGTATGCCGGAAAAAGATAACGATTATATGGGCTTTTACGGAAAACTCGCAGGAAAAGCGAGGGAGGCGGGAATCGGGATATTACTTGTAAATCGGGCGGCAGATTTGGCAGGACATTTGGTGAGGGATGATTTATGTGAACCACAGGCTGCCGCGGAACTGGTAGATAAGCTGAATCATGCTGCGGGATATCAGGTATTTGGATTCTGCCTTGATGTAGGGACCTGCAATATTTGCGGAAATGATATACAATGCTTTATCAATACGCTTGGAAACAGGCTTAAAGCGGTGATATTGCGCGATAACGACGGACATAATAACACTTCGCAGCTCCCATTTACCTGTACATGCGGGGGCGGAATTGCCACGGATTGGATGGGGCTTATCAGGGGGCTTCGGGATATCGGCTTTCAAGGAGAATTAATTGTTGACTTTATGGACACTTTGGCTGCATTTTCGCCTCTTATAAGACCGGCACTCTTTAGACTTGCGAGGGAAGTCGGGGATTATATTAAGTGGCAGGTTGAGATTGAAAACAACTTGAAAAAATACGAGAAGTTTGTTCTTTTTGGGGCAGGGAATATGTGCCGCAACTACATGAAATGTTATGGTAAAAAATATCCGCCGCTGTTTACCTGTGATAACAATCCCAAGATTTGGGGAACAACGTTTGAAGGGCTGGAGGTAAAAAGTCCTGAGAGTCTAAAGCAGCTTTCCAAAGACTGCTGTGTGGTTATCTGCAACATATATTACCGTGAGATTGAGGCACAGCTGCGTGAACTGGGAATTGAAAACATCGGGTATTTCAACGACGAGTATATGCCTTCATTTTATTTTGACAGAATCGAGCGGGAACCATAGAAAGGAACAAGAATGAAATGGTACGGATTGGAGTTCAGACAAAAAACGTTATCGATGATACGCACCCCGAGGAGGGATTTGAATTATTAAAACGTGCCGGTTTTTCCTGCGCGGATTTCAGTTTAAACGGATACCTTTTAAATACATCGCTCTACCAGTCAGAGCTAAACTCCTTTTTTGATCAGTCAGTGACGGAATTGGAGCACTTTTTTGCGCCGCATAAGAAAGGTGCAGCGGCAGCGGGAATTACAATCAATCAGATGCATATGCCATACCCGATATATGTACCGGGCGCCGATAAAGAAATCAACGATTATTTATGGAACCAGGCAGCCCCCAAAAGTATGGCAGTATGTCACTATCTGGACTGTAAATACATTGTAATACATGGTTTTAAATTAGCGCATTTTTTAGGATCGGAAGAATTGGAATGGCAGGAGACGGCAAAATTTATCGATTCCATTGCACCGGTGGCAAAA
Source organism: Lachnospiraceae bacterium UBA7110 (assembly GCA_002492295.1). GTDB lineage: Bacteria > Bacillota > Clostridia > Lachnospirales > Lachnospiraceae > COE1. The sequence goes on along the minus strand of DKYC01000151.1, from coordinate 29,863 downwards.
GAATTGGGAATTACGATTTGTATCGAAAATCTATACGGGGGCATTGGCGGACATATTGTGGAAGGACCGTGCTGCAATGTCAGGAAGGCAGTGCAGCGCATCGATGAATTTAATGAAAAATATGGCGCGGAGGTTTTAGGATTTTGTTTTGACACCGGTCATGCAAATTTAATCGGCATAGATTTCGAACAGTTTATTACAGCGCTTGATTACCGCCTCAAGGTCCTGCATATCCATGACAACGATGGTATTTCAGATTTGCACCAAATCCCCTTCACTTTTACCAAAACACGCGAAAACCTATCCTCCACCGATTGGGACGGATTTCTCATAGGACTTAGAAATATTCATTTTGACAAGGTATTGAGCTTTGAAACAGCTCCCGTGTTATCGGCGTTTCCCGATGTGATGAAACAGGACGTACTGGGATTTATCGCGAATATAGGCAGATATTTTTCGGAGAAAATAGAGGAGTAGTTACTGCTTAGCCAGGAATTGGCAGTTGAACAGATTATTTAAGATTTTATTGCCATAACCCGTCACTTCATGTAAAATAAATAGGAAACTTACTAAAATAAATGCAGTACTCCATTTGATGAAACGCGGTACTGCAGAAGGAGTACAGATGAAAAAGACCGGTATTTTCAGACAGCTGCTGTTCCCAATGATAGCGATTGTATGCGCATTCGCAATCTGTTTAACAGGAATTGCGGTATTTATTTTTGTGAAGTCCTATGAGACGGAAATTTACGGAAGGAGTCAGGACAAGTCCCAGCTTGTTTCCGGCGAAATTGCCACGTTTTTAAGCGGTGCATATAGCGTTACGCAGGAGCTTGCAGTCAATCCCAGCATTCTTACAATGGAAACGGAAACACAAACCCCTATTTTGGAAGACTGTGTAAGACGCAACTCCTATTTGGAACTGCTCTATATTCAGGGTACGGATGGCATGCAGACTGGACGTTCTTCGGGAGAGCTTGCTGACCGTTCCACAAGATGGTGGTTTACACAGACAATGGAGCAGCAGAAGGCATTTGTCTCAAAATCCTATTATTCGGTGAATACCGGAATGCCGTGCGCTTCCATATTTTTCCCAATGTATCGGGAAAATACGCTTGTCGGCATTTTTGCGGTGGATTTGAAGCTGGATTATCTGCAAAGCCTTATCGAGGAATTTTCTGATGTGGAGAACGGGGAATATTCCTTTGTAATTGACGGGGAAGGCGTTGTGGTGGCACATCCGGACAGCACACAGATTGAGGAGCTGTACAATTATAAACTGCTGACAAAGACGGTATCGCAAAAGGATGGGGCAGGACAGCCATTGACAGACGGGCAGGGCAATATTTTGACGCAGGAACAGGAAATAACGGTTTCGGAGGATTATCAGGAAATCATTTCGGACGTTATGGCAGGAAACAGCGGAAGCTGTAAGATGAAGAATGAGGGGGAAACGTATTTTGTAAGTTATGCGTCGATACCGCTTCAGGGAGAGTCGGATTCATGGTCTGTCATAACGCTTCATAAAGAATCAAAGGCGATGGCACCGGTATACCGGGTAATCGCAATTGCGGTCGCGGTGGATCTGTTTGCGGTTTTTGCCGCGGTACTGGTGATTGCACTTTTGGCGCGTAAGCTGACGCAGCCGATTATCATGATTACGGAACTGATTGGGAATGCCTCTGAGGGAGATTTTACGGTTCAGGCGCAGGAGAGCCATAGAAATGAAATCGGTATTCTTGCAAAGAGTTTTAATAAAATGACAGGGAAAATATCTGCAATCCTGACGAAAATTGCGGCAATTACGGGCGAGGTCGTGGAAAGCTCCGATCATTTAAAGAGGATTGAGGAGGAAATGGATGCAACCGGTCAGGCAGTCCGGGAAATTGCGGAGGGGACGGATATCCAAAATACGGATGTGACACAGGTTGTCATGCAGGAGGAAGAGCTTGGTGAAAAGTTCGGACAGCTTCAGGAAAAAAGCGAGCTCCTTTTGACGGATGCACACAATACAATTGCTTCCGGGGAAAACGGATTAAAGAGCGTGGAGGAGCTTAAGCGTCAGAATGAAGCGGCGTCAGAAGGAATGGCGCAGGCTTATGCGAAGATTATGGCATTGGAGCAGCGGTCCCAAAAAATTTCGGGGATTTTAAATACAATTACGGAAATTTCTTCGGAAACGGAGTTGCTTGCGCTTAATGCTTCGATAGAGGCAGCCCGTGCGGGGGAACATGGCAAGGGTTTTGCGGTCGTAGCAGAATCCATCGGAAAGCTTGCCGCTGATTCGGCGTCCGCAACCACGGATATCGAGAAAATTATTGTCGAATTATGCAAGGACATATCGGAAGCAGTTGAAAACATTGAATTTATCCGGTCAGGGATGGATGAGCAGACGCGGGTAGTGGATACGGTGCGGGATACCTTTGCGGATTTCAATGCATTGGCGGAAAAGACGCGGGATTCTGTCAGAAGCATGGAAAAACTGATAGAGGAAATGCATGAATGTGACAGTTCCGTAGTCGTTGCGGTGGAACGCATCCGGAGGATTTCAGCGAATACGGCTGATTTAACGCAGAAGGCGGCAGCCTGCCTGGAGAAGCAATTGGACGGAATCCGCAATGTGGCAAACCGGATTGACCGTCTGTCAGCTGCTTCGGAGGAAATGGAACAGGATATGACAAAATTTAAGCTTTAGGATAAATGACTATAACGTACTGTATAAACGTATTATATAATAGGAAATAATAGGAAATCTGACATGAAACATAGTGCTTTGTGTCAGATTTTTCCGTTAAATAGACAAAGAAAAACGAAAATTTTAAAAGCTGTCTGATAAAATCTTGCAGAGCATATAGGAATGCAATATAATGGAATCGTATTAAAAATGTATAAACGTTTTATAAAATTAAAAAATGACCAACAGTCACTATTGCAAAATGAAGGGTAATGTATTATACTATCCAATGATTTGAGAAAAGAAAGGAAAATACTCCGAACGTTTATCGGAGCGGAAGGAATGCGTTATGGAAGAAAAGCTGAATAAAAACGGTGATGACGGCAATTTTATGCTGAAGGTTGCGACCTTTATCGTGGACAGGAGAAATCTGTTTTTCCTGCTGTTTGGTATTGCGATTATTTTTTCGCTGGTATCCATGAACTGGGTAAATGTGGAAAACGAGCTGTCCGCGTACCTGGCTGACACGACGGAGACAAGTCAGGGGCTTGACCGGATGGAGGAGCAGTTCATTACATACGGTACGGCGAAGATTATGGTGACAAACATCCCGTATGATGAGGCATACGCGCTTTATGAGCGGATAGAAGCCCTGGATTCGGTTATCATGCTTGACTTTGAGAATACGACGGAATATTACAATAATTTCTCCGCGCTCTATGATATCACCTTCGGATATTCCGAGGATGATGACAGGGCGCTCGAGGCGTTAGCCGAGGTGGAGGCAATGCTTGAGGGGTATGATATCTATGTCTCCACTTCAATGGGGGATGCGGCTGCGCAGCAGCTGGAGCAGGAAATGATGGTTATCAGTGTACTGGTGGCGATTGTTGTCGTGTCCGTGCTTCTGTTTACTTCCGAGACATGGGCAGAGGTTCCCGTGCTTCTGATGACGTTCTGTGCCTCTGCGCTGATTGCAAAGGGAACGACGTTCCTTATGGGGACGATATCGTTTATTTCCAATTCCGTTACAATTGTGCTCCAGCTTGCCCTTTCAGTCGATTACGCAATCATTTTATGTAACCGCTATAAGGAGGAGCACCGGACGCTTGGCATCAGGGAGTCGGCAATTATCGCGCTTAGCAAGGCGATTCCGGAAATCTTTTCAAGTTCCCTGACAACCATCGGCGGACTGCTTGCAATGATGTTTATGCAGTTTGGAATCGGCGTTGATTTGGCAGTATGCCTCATTAGTGCGATTTTCTTAAGCCTGATGTCCGTATTCCTGCTGATGCCGGGACTTTTGATGCTGTTTGGAAAGGCGATGGATAAGACAAGGCATAAGAGCTTTATACCCAATATTTCCTTTGTGGGGAAATTTGCATATAAGACAAGGTATATTATGCCGCCGCTTTTCCTTGTCCTGATTATCGGGGCTTACTTTGCGTCTTCCAAATGTCCGTATGTGTACGGCGAGGATATGGCGGAAACAAATGTTCAGAGCGATGTGGCGCTGACAAATGAGCTGATAGAGGAGAGCTTTGGAAAAAGCAATATGGTGGCGCTTGTCGTGCCGGCGGGAAATTATGATAAAGAGAGAAAACTTTTGAAGGAGCTTGACAGCTGCCCGGAGATTGACCATACGCAGGGGCTTGCCAACACGGAGGCAATGGATGACTATATGCTGACCGATAAGCTGACTGCAAGGCAGTTTTCAGAGCTGATGGAGCTGGATTATGAGATGGCGGAGGTATTATATATGGCGTACGCCGTCAATGATGAAAACTATGCAAAGATTGTAAACGGGTTTTCAAATTACAGCGTGCCGTTGATTGATATTGTGATGTTTTTATACGATGAGGTGGAAGAGGGATATGTGACGCTTGACGATGACCTGATGGAGGATTTGGAGGAGGCGCACACCAAAATGCAGATTGCGTTGGACCAGCTTCAGGGCGAGGAGTACAGCCGTATGCTTGTCTTTCTGAATCTGCCTGAGGGCGGCGACGAGACGTTTGCGTTTTTGGATAAAATGCATGAAATAGCCGGAAAATATTATGAGGGAGAGGAAATCCTGATACCTGGAAACGCTACAAGCCAGTATGATTTGTATAAGAGCTTCCAGCGTGACAACAAGGTGGTTAATGTTGTGTCCGTGCTTGCCGTGCTTGTGGTGCTTTTGTTTACCTTTATGTCGGCAGGGATGCCCGTGCTTTTGATTTTGGTAATTGAGGGCGTTATATGGCTGAATTTTGCGGTTCCGACCGTTCAGCATAAGGATGTCTTTTTCCTAAGCTACCTGATTGTTTCTTCAATTCAGATGGGCGCCAATATTGACTACGCGATTGTGACGTCGGGGCGTTATATGGAGTTGAAGGATAAGATGCCGAAAAAAGAGGCCATCATAGAAACTATGAACTTTGCGTTTCCGACGATTATTACATCCGGTACCATGATGGTGCTTGCGGGTATTTTTATCGGACTGATGTCGTCAAACGGTGCGGTGTGCGGTATCGGACAGTGTATCGGGCGCGGTACGATTTTCTCGATTATTGCGGTTATGTTTGTGCTGCCGCAGATGCTGCTGCTTGGCGAAAAGATTATTGACAGAACTTCGTTTGCGATTTCCATGCCGCTCAAACTGGAGAAAATGTCCGGTCTGATGCGTGTTGACGGCGTGGTCAGGGGTCGCATTAACGGTACGGTTACGGGTGAGATTCATGGGTTTGTCCGCGGAGATGCGAGCCTGTTTGTGAATATGGGTAAAATGGAGCAGATTGATGAGGACGATATGGTTGATTGGGAGAAACTGATTGAAACCAAGGCGGATGTTGTGGCTCAGACAGATGAGGAGGAAAAGGGCAATGGGCAAAATGCGCAATCGGAATAAATTTTTAGCATTGCTTTTGTCGGCAGTGCTTACAACCGGTGTGCTTCCTATGGAATATGTGGAATATGTACATGCGGCGGAGGCGTCCGAACCGCAGCCGCAGACACCGGAAGCGGAAGAAATAGTATATGAAACAATCGAAATCCATACGGCAGAGGATTTGTTTGCGCTTGCGGACAACTGCTATGTGGACTCCTGGTCGAAAAATAAGTCGGTTGTACTAAAGACGGATATCGATTTGAGGAATATCAGTAATTTCCAGTCAATTCCAGTGTTTAGCGGTATTTTTGACGGGGAAGGGCACACGATTTCTGGCTTTAACCATACCGGGGCAGGCTATGTGACAGGATTTTTCCGCTATATAGAGAGCAGCGGACTTGTTAAGAATTTGACAATAAAGGGCATCATAGAAGGGGACGAAGAGGAAGAGTGTATTGGCGGTCTGTGCGGTGTGAATTACGGAACCATCAGAAACTGTACTTTCCGGGGAACGGTTAAAGGACGCGATACCATTGGCGGTATTGTGGGAATCAATGAGAGCAGCGGAACGATTTTAAGCTGTACGGCAAAGGGGCGCATTTTAGGAAATTATTCGACAGGCGGCGTCGCGGGTATCAACCATGGTGTGATTAATTACTGCACAAACCAGGCGGGAATCAATGACAATACGGAATGGGTCGAGGAGGATGACGAGCTTGGCACGGGCATTTTCCTAAGCATCAGTGTTGACGACGATGAAACGGAAATTTACAGTGGTGTGGACGCAGGCGGCATTGCAGGATATTCCGACGGTATGATTTCAAGATGCACCAATGCGGGAAAAGTAGGATACGAGCATTCCGGCTATAACATCGGCGGGATTGCCGGCAGACAGGCGGGAATGGTATGGGCATGTACGAATAACGGCGAGGTGTATGGACGTAAGGACGTGGGCGGTATTGTCGGACAGATGGAGCCGTTTATTGAGGTGAATGAGGCGGAGTCGCTGCGGAACGCGATTGATAAACTGCATGATGTGATTGACCGGACGCTTGATGATATTCAGGATGCCAAGGACGTGCTGAAAAAGGATGTCGATTCACTTCAGGACTACGCAGACAAGGCGGTGGATACGGGCGATGAGCTTGTGACACAGCTGACGGATTTCGTGGATGACAATTTGGATCAGGTCAATGCGTTTGGAGACCGCATAGACTATGTGATTGACAGGTTTCCCGGGATAACGGATAATGTGGACGCGGCGCTGGATGATTTGTCAGACCTGAATGGTATCCTTGATGACTTGAAGGATGATTTGCATATTACGTCGGACGCGTATAAGCCTACGGAATATAGGCGCATTTCCCTTGTGACAACAGTCGGCGGTAAGCTTACCTGTGACAGGCAGGAGCCTGCGGAAGGCGAAACCGTGACAGTCACGGTAAGCCCTGACCAGGATTACAGGATGAAAGAAAAATCGTTCAGTGTTAAGGATAAGAATGGCAAAAAAATCACATTTACGGATGCGGGAAATCACACATATACCTTTGTGATGCCTAAGAATAACGTTTTGGTGACGGTGGAATTTGAACATACGGGAACTTTTCATTCATCGGGCATCAGCGGTCTGTCCGCGATAGACGGCGCGGCAGGGGACGAGAATGTACCGGAAACGGCGGAGGAAGCCACGGCACAGGAAGCGGCAGAAGAAGAAAACAAAGCGGATACCCCGGAGAGCGGTGTGCAGGAGCCTGTAAAAGAGGAAACACCGATATCCGAAGTCCCTGTTACGGAGGAAACTGCGGAGGGGGCGTCGGCTGCGGACATGACGGAGGGCACTATGGAGCATACCGAAACGGCGCAGGACAGCACGGAAACGATGCCGGATGAGGAGAATTCTTCATCTGATGTGGAAAGAAGCGAGAGCACTTCCCAATCAGCGGAAGAACCTTCATCGATGCATGCGTCGGAGACGGAGAGCAGCGAGAGGACATCGTCAGCTGACAATGGGAATGAAGGTCAGGTAACAACCGCACTGATTGTGCTTACTTCGAATCTTGGGGGAACGGCTTCCTACACCTGCAATACGGATGGCGTTGTTACCCTGACGATAACGCCCTGTGAAGGATATGAACTGAGCCAGAATCCGACAGTAAAGGACAGCAGAAACAAAAAAATACCTGTTTCCAAAAAGAAGGCAAACGGCACGGTCTTTACGTTTAATATCTCAAAATCCGTTCAGCCTTGCACGGTTAAGATAACATTCAAGAAACAGAATAAAGGGCAGGCAACGGGAACGGCGCTTGAAAATGTGTCGGATTCGGTAAAAGAACTATCGGAGTCGATTGACAGGGTTAAGGCATCGATTGATAAAATAAAGTCCATTATACAAAACAGCGACGGTTCCATGAAACGCTGGAGCTCGCTGACCCCTGCGGAAAAGGAAACCGTAAAAAAAGAAATCCTGACTCTTTCCGACAGTATTTCGGATATTTCATCATCCGGAGCGTCGGCATTGAGTGCGCTTTCCGCACTTGCAAATATTTTGTCCGCGTATGATATTCCGGGAACGGTCGATGATGTGAAGAGGGATATTGACCGGGCGACAGACTGCCTTCAGGCGGTGCTCAACAATTTCAAGGCGGCGTCAAACACAGTGCGTGATATTGTGAACTACCTGAATGCGCAGCCTGAGATTGAGTTTGTGAAGCTTGGGGACAATTTCGATACGACAAAGGAGAGCCTTCATGACCAGCTTAAAGGAATTTCAGACAGTTTATCAAGCTTAAGCGATAACGCGTCCGCGCGTTCTGACATTGTAAATGAGGATTTGCGCGCGGTCAATGACCAGCTGAATGTGGTGTTTAACCTTCTTGCGGATACGATGACGGATTTAAGCGAGCTTGACCTTGAAAAATATTATGAAGATGATATTGATGATGAAACATTGGAGCAGCTTACGACGGGACGGACAGATATCTGTACGAATAAAGGCATTGTCCAGGGGGATATCAATGTAGGCGGTATTGCAGGTTCGATGTCGATAGACAGTGAGGATTTGGAGGGAAATGCGGCAGGAAATGTTGATTTTGAGCTGGGCAGCAGGTTTATCACAAGATGCGCCATAACGGACAGTGTAAACGAAGGCCATGTCACGGCGAAAAAGAATGGTGCCGGCGGTATCGTGGGGTACATGAACCACGGTGTTGTCGTCGATTCGGAAGGTTATGGAAGCGTGGAGAGCACGGAAGGCGATTACGTAGGAGGAATCTGCGGAGAGTCGCATACCATTATTAAACGCTGCTATTCCCTCTGTTCCGTGACGGGAATGAAAAATACTGGTGGTATTGCCGGCTATGCGGAAACGCTCAAGAACTGTTATGCCATGTCGGATGTGACGTCGGAAAACGGAAAAACGGGCGCGGTTGCAGGACAGATTAGCGGTTATGATGAGATTGAGGACGACGGGGACGAAATGAAAGTATCGGGGAATTATTACGTCGGTGATGATATTTACGGAATTGACAATATCAGCTATACCGGAGTTGCAGAGCCGATTACGTATCAGGAGCTGCTTACGGTAGAGAATCTGCCCAAAGAATTTTGGCATTTGAAGGTGATTTATAAAATAGAAGATACTTATCTTGGAACGGAGGAAATTAAATACGGGGAAACGCTGAATGCGCTTAATTATCCTAAGATACCGGAAAAAGAAGGATATTACGGCGTATGGGAGGACGTGACGGACAGGACGATGAAAGGTACGCTTGTGGTAGAGGCGCAGTACCGGGACAATGTGACAGTCGTTCAGAGCGGTGACGGTCAGGATGGCGGAGAGGGAACGCATAAAAAGCCGTATGCGCTTGTGAACCAGACATTCACGGAAAATACAGTTTTAAATGCGAAGGTCAGCAGTATTACACCTCCCCAGAAAGCGGAAAACCGTGAGCATATCGTGTATGAAGTGTCCCTTGAAAACAGTGGACTTGGCGCTTCTGACAGTTTTGCAGTCAGGCTTTTAAACCCTTATGATAAGGCAGTGGTATGGGCATACCGCGGCGGTGAATGGATAGAGCTGGAGAGTAAAGTCAGAGGGCAGTATTTACAGGTGGATATGATTGGGACGGATGAAGTATTCTGTCTGGAATCGGAGGATTTGAATATTTTCCTTATCATTGGCGGTGCCTTGGCAGGTGCAGCGGTGTTTGCAGTTGTGACAGTGATTTTGAAAGGCAGTAAAAAGCGCAGAAGAAGCAGAAAAAAACACAGTAGGGAAAAATAGGCAAAAGTTTTACAAAAGGCAGCAGATCGGCGAATGATTTGCTGTCTTTTTGCTGGAAATATGGCAAATTTTTAAAATTTTGTAAATTATTGAAATTTTTTATGTAAATCACTGGAAAAAAAAAGAAAAATGGTTTACTATAAAAGCGTAGGAGGAAATTGGTAGTTTTTTCAGGGAGGAAAACAATGCAGTATAAGGGGTTTAAAAACATGAAACGTGTGGCTGCAGTGATTTTATCGGCAGCAATTGTACTGACGGATGTGCCGGGGGCATTTGCGGCGGAAACCGTACAGACTCCGGAGACCAGTGTGGCGGAGGAAACGGCAAAAGATGCCGCGACAAAAGATGCCGCGACAGAGAACGCCGCGGATGAAACGGTCACGGAGGAAAACAGCATATCGGAAAGTGAATCGCCGGACCGTGTGGAATCAGGCAGCGAGACAACAGGGCAGCCGCAAGAAGAAGGTTCGCAGACAAGCACGGGAGAGGAACAGACGCAAGGAGCTTTGGGCAGTGAGACAGAACCGGAGGAAACACAGACTGCTTCCGCCACGGAGACGGAGTCTGCGCAGATAAAGACGCAGGAGGAACAGTCAACAGAGCAGCCGTCGGAAGAAGGAGTGTCGGAAACGGCGGAAATAAGCACGGAAGAGGCATCAGAACAGGAATCGGAACACAGGGAATCCGTTTCAATACCGGAGGTGGATGCTTCCGTATATGAGGCGGGGAAAATCGATTACACATATATTGGCAATACTGCGCCGATTGCGGGATACAACGCAAAAGGAGTGCTCGAAAAAAATGAGCAGGGCGAGTATACCATTGAAAACAGGGATCAGTTTATCACCTTTTTGGCGTCAGGTACGGATTATAGCGGCAGCGTGGTCCGGTTAAACTGCGATGTGGATATGAAGGGTGAGACGGCACAGTTTGCAAAAACATTTGACGGAACGTTTGAAGGAAACGGTCATTCGATATATCATTTTAAGGCGGAGGGCGCTTTATTCCGCCAGGTAGGTGCAAACGGGGAAATTAAGAACCTGCACCTTGGCGAAGTGTCCTTTTCGCAGGAGACGGCGACAGCGGCGTTAGTCTACACAAACCAAGGAAAGATTTCCAATATTACGGTAAATGCCGATATCAAAGTTACGGCAAAGATGTCAGCCGCGGCAGGTATTGTGATAGAAAACATCGGAACAATATCGGATTGTGCGTATGCAGGAACAATTACGGCGGCAGCAGGAACCGATAACGCGGGAAAAGCAATTGGCGGTATTGTTTCGTCCAATAAAGGAACGGTGGAAAACTGCCATGCGCTTGGCGCAGTCAATACAAATGCGGCATTAATCGGCGGTATCGCGGCAAGTAATTATAAGACAATCAGGAACTGTACAAACCACATGAGTATTACGGGTGCATACTGTATCGGCGGAATTGTGGCTGAGAATATAAGAACGGTTACAGGATGTGCAAACTATGGCACCGTTACGCAGAAAAACAGTACGGAGGAAGGTCTTGCGGGAGGAATTGCCGCAAAGAATACGGATACGGTTTCCGGCTGCGAGAATTATGCGGAAATTTCGGGTGTTTACAAGAATATTGGCGGAATTGTCGGCAGCAGTTCAGGGGCGGTTACGGGCTGTGGAAACTATGCGGCAGTTGCAGGCTCCGAGAATGTGGGCGGTATCGTAGGTCTGTTTGATGCGGCTGGCAGCGATGACAGTAATCAGATTCATGACAGCTTTAATAAAGGAAAAGTCAGCGCAAAACAAAACAGCGGAAGTAAGAACCAGGGTATCGGCGGAATCCTTGGCGCGGCTTCCCAAAATGCCAGTCTCAGTATTAAAAACTGTTATAATACGGAAGGAATACAGGGGGCGTCAGAGACAAAATACCTTGGAGGAATTGCGGGTATTCTCTATAAAGGCAGTATCCAAAACACATATACCACAGGTAGTGTTCCCGCGCTGGAAGCAGCTGGAGTGTTTGCAGGTTATTTAGGGGCAGAAGCGGATGCCGTATGTACGGACAGTCTGTTCCTGGAAGGAAATAGCGACACCCTTTATTATAGGAAAGGGACGGCAGTCACGGCATCGACTGAGAAGAAGACGGCAGACGAACTCAAAAGCCAGGAGGCACTTCTTATGCTGGGCGAGGGTTTTTCGGCAGACGAAAGCGGTATGAATGGCGGTTATCCCGTTATCAAGGGACAGAATGCGGAAAATAACAGATGCGTTATTATGTATGAACCGGGCGGAGGATGTGCGGATTACTATTTCACGATGGTGACAAAAGGCGGTTTTATCTCGGAGCCTTCAACGCCCTTTAAGAAAAGTGCGTCATTTAAGGGTTGGTTTCGGGATCCGGCAAAGAGCAGACCGTACAGTTTTTCGGATAGTGTCACGGAATCGGCGGTAATCTATGCCGGATGGGAAAACTATGAGACGGTAGAAGAAATTACCCTGGAACAGACGGAAGTAACGCTTGTAAAGAATGAGTCCTTCAACTTAAAGGAGAAGGTAGGGATAAAACCCGCGGGTGCGCAAAACGCGGCGCTTGTTTTTACCTCAAGTGACACGTCGGTAGCGGAGATTGATGAAGAGGGCATCATAAAGGCGGTCAGTGCGGGAACGGCAAAAATCAGCATTAAAATAGCGGATGGTTCGCTTGATAAAGAATTAACTTTTAAAGTCACGGTAACGGACAAGGAAAATATCGTAAGATTTAAGGTTTATGACGATAAAGAGACCGCAGAGATTACAAAGACGGCAATATCAATCAGTGAACCTGTTACAGTGCAGGCAGTGTTTGGCGTTACGCCGCCTCCTAAAGCGACCGTACAGTGGACCAGCAGCAGACCGGACTATGTCAAAGTGACAGAGAGAACGGATCTGGCAGGCATCAATGCGGCAAGACTTGAGGGTTTAAAGCCAACCACAACGCTTAGCCAAAATAAGGTGGATATTATCTGCACACTGATATATGCGGACAAAACGACAACATTTACAGGAACCTTGAGCGTTATGGTAAGACCGTTTGCGGAAAGCATTTCCGTGCAGGCGGGTAGAGAGGACATTACAGGGAAGAAGGTCGTTTTTGACCTTGGCACAAAGAAGTTCATCGCGGTTGAGGATACAAAGCTTTTACAGCCGGTAGACAGTCTTTCCGCCATTGTTCTTCCAAAGGATGCGTCCCAAAAAGTAAAATGGAGTTCTTCTGATACTTCTGTCATCAAGTTTGACGATGAATACAGCGGTGCGGCAGAAGGGAACAGAAAAGGAACGGCAACGGTTACGGCGACGGTTACGGATGGCAGCAAGGGCAAGGACGGGAAACCGGTTACGGGTCAGACGACGGTTGTTACAAGGAGAATTATACAGGAACTCTCATTCACGCCAAAATCGACAGATAAGGATGGAAAAGTATCGGTTGACCAGTATGGAAGAATAGAGATTACGGAGGGAACAAGCGTAAGGCTTGAGCCGGTGTATGTGCCTGCTGACGCGTCAGAGAAGACGCTGAAATGGACAAACGGAAATAAGAATGCGCTCAGCATCAAGACAGACAGTGCGAATGTCCTGACGGTAACCGCGGGAAAGGTTGCACGCAATACGGTTGTGAAGCTGAAAGCGGAAGCCATGGATATGGGCGGGGTTTCCAGTGAGGTTGAGTTTATCATCAAGCCGAAGGTGGAAAAAATAAAGATTTTTAGGACGGATGATCCTGATAACTGTGTAAGCGGCGGAAACATCGGCATTGATCCGGAAAAGGATAATATGTCATTCCGGCTTATGGCGGTAAATGAACCCAGCGATGCGTCACAGGCAGTGACATGGAAGATTGACAGTACGAAGGTGGCAACCCTTAAGGACAATGATGACGGTACCTGTACGGTAACCGTAAAAGGAAAGGGCACGGCGGCAATCACGGCAACTGCGGTTGACGGCAGTAAGATGACGGCGGTGACGACGCTCAATGTCACATCCCTTGCGACAAGTGTTGAAATCGAGGGAAGCAATATGGTTATGAAAGGAAAGACCATTAAGCTGACCGCGTCAGTTTATCCAAAAGCTGTCGGCGATAAGGGCGTCAAATGGGAATCCCTGATGCCGGAGTATGCGAAGGTAAACGAGAAGACAGGAGAGGTGCAGGGTGTCAAGGCGGGATTTGCCATTATCAGCGCAAAGGTGAATGACGGAAGCGGCGCGTCGGGTTCCCATGCGGTTTGGGTAATGGATCCGATAGAGAGCTTTGACCTAATGATACCGGATGGCGACGATAACGAGAAAAATGATGAACTGCTTACGGGAAAAACGGTTGGACTGGATCCGGACAATGATATTACGACGTACACCGTTGCGGCAAGGATTCTTCCAAATACGGCATGTCAGAATGTTACGTGGAAGTCAAGTAATGAAAAGGTTGCGACAGTCAAGGACGGAGTGATTACTGCCAAGGGACTTGGAACGGCAGTGATTATGGCACAGGCAACGGACGGAAGCGGTAAAAGTGCAAGCGTTAACATCAATATTACGACGCTTACCAGAAGTGTCGAAATAACGGGTGGCCATTATGTAGGAATCGGAAAGTCGCTGCAGCTTAGCGCAAAGGTCGGGGACAAGGATGCGGTCAATAAAAACGTTGTGTGGACAAGCAGCGTGCCGCAGGTTGCGACCGTGGATAAAAAAGGCTGCGTGAAAGCGGCAGGCTCCGACGGTATGACAGTCATTACGGCGGAAGCTGCAGACGGAAGCGGAGCGAAGGCAGAACATAAGGTCTATGTGGTAGGACAGAAAAATAATGTGAAAATCAGCACATATGACGATGATTATACAATAGAGACGGAATTCGGAAAGAAACAGATAAAGGATATTGATCTCGCGGACGTGGAAACGATTGAAATCCGCCTTAAGGCAGAATTAAAAGACGGTTCTGCAATCCGGGATAATATACCGATGGATATCAGCTGGGAAACTTCCAATAAGACTGTCGCGACAGTTGAGGCAGACGAGGAGGATTCCGGCATCGGTACCGTCACGGTATATCAGGCGGGAACCGTTGTGATTACCGCAAAGAGCACGGAAGGGTACGGAACAAGCGAGAGCGTTACGCTCCAAATCAAAAATACGAATCCGTTCGTAAGAATAAAAGGTGCAAGCCACCAGCTTGCCCAGGGAAAGAAAATGCAGCTGACAGCCGGCGGCGCAACGGTAGACTGGTCTTCAGGCAATGAGCGGCTTGCAAAGGTAAACGATAAGGGACAGGTGACCGCGGGCAAAAATGTGACGGGAATTGTGACCATAACGGCAAAGGCGGTAGACGGAAATCATTATGACACATATTCCATCAATATAGAAAAGCCTGTGAAAAAGGTTGACATTACAATAAACGGTGAAACTGCCACGAACAAAAAAGTCGGCGTCGATCTGATGAAAGGGTACAAGGGAGCGCAGGAGGTACAGCTTGGCGCACTTTTGGACGGTACGCCGGGCGACGCGGAGTGGAAAACGTCGAACAGCAATGTGGCTGAAATAGACGAGGAAGGCTTCGTGGATGTGAAACAGAACGGCAGTGTTACGTTTACGGCGACTGCAATGGACGGAAGCAAAAAAAAGGGAAAAGTAACACTTGTTATTTCTAAGCAGACAACAGGCATAACACCAGCCGACGGTGCAGATGTGGTAGAAATCGGTTTAAAGAAAAGTACCATACTGAGTGTGACTTACAGACCACTCTCAGTCCAAAATAAAAAGGCAACATGGGTGAGCAGTAATCCTTCCGTGGTAAATGTACACAAATCAAGCGGAAAGATTACAGGAAAGCGTGTGAGTACCGACCCCGTGACAGTGACGGCAACCGCGGCGGACGGAAGCGGGGTAAGCTGCCAGTTTACGGTATATGTAAGACCTGCCGTAAATATGGTAGAAATTGTCAAGGCAAGCACGGAGCCGGATGTTCCGGACAGCGCGTATCAGAACGTAATCGGCGTTGATTTAAGCACAAGTGCGGATACTGTTGCGCTCAAGGCAAACCTTTACACAAAGTCAGGAAAGAAAAATGTCTTAATTGACAGCCACCGTGTAAGCTGGAGCTCAAGCAATAAAGAGATTGCGGAGGTTGACGAAAACGGAGTGGTTAAGGCGCTTAAAAACGGCGAAGTGACCATTACGGCGACGGCTCTTGACGGCAGTAAAAAGTCAGGAAAGGTAAAGCTGTATATCGGAAAGCTGATAAAGAGCATCTCCCTGTCTGACGAGTTTAAAGACGGTATCAAACTGAACCTGAGGACGAAGAAGTCGGTGGAGATTGCAGGGGAGCTGTTCATTACTCCGATTACGGCGACGAATCAGGATTTGGAATACACGACAAGCAACAAAAAAATTGTGACAGTGAATGCAAAGGGTAAGGTAGTGGCAAAGAAAGTAGGAACGGCGGAGATTACCGTAACACCAAAGGACGGCTCAGGAGTTATCTTGAAGATACCGGTAACAGTGACAAAATAAGGAAGCAATCATACAGGACGGCATTGGGAATGCCGTCCTGTATTTGTGTTTATGATTATTTTGTCGGGTCAATACTAGGAATTAGGATGAAATTGTGATAAGATTATGCCATAAAAGGCTTTGGCAGGAATGGGGGACGATTATGTGCGGAATAGCAGGCTTTTGCAACAGTACGGCAAACTGGAAGGAAAATATTGAGCGGATGAACCGGCGGATGATCCACCGCGGTCCCGATGCGGGCGGCATATGGGCGAGTGATGACAAAAGCGTGGTGTTTGGGCACAGAAGGCTTTCCATTATTGATTTGTCTGAAAACGGCGCGCAGCCGATGCAGTCCGCGTCGGGGAGGTATGTGTGCGTCTTTAACGGTGAAATCTATAATTACCGTACAATCAGGAATAAGCTGCTTGCGGAAAAAAAGGTAACGTCATTTCGGGGAAGCTCGGACACGGAGGTTTTGCTTGCGGCGTTTGAAGCATACGGAATCAGGGAAACGCTTGCGCTTTGTAAGGGAATGTTTGCGATTGCACTCTTTGACCGTGAGACGAAACGGATTACGCTGATGCGTGACAGAGTGGGGGAAAAGCCCTTATACTACGGCTTTGTAAACGGAAGCTTTGTTTTTGCCTCTGATATCGGCAGCATTCGCGTGCTGGACGGATTTCAGAATGAAATCGACACAGCCGTACTTCAGATTTATTTTATCCACGGGTATATTCCGGCACCATATTCCGTCTATAAGGATATTTATAAGCTGGATGCAGGATGCATGCTTGAAATTGACGCTCCTTATAAAATGCCGAAAATCAGTTCGTACTGGTCGGTGAGGGAGGCTGCCAAATACGGCGAAGCACATCCTTTTTTGGGGACAAGACAGGAGGCGGCGGATGAACTGGAACGGCTGCTAAAAGCCGCCATAAAGGAGCAGATGGTGGCGGACGTTCCCGTGGGGGCGTTTTTGTCAGCGGGAATCGACAGCAGCACCATTGTGGCGCTGATGCAGGCGCAGTCTGATTTAAAGGTGCGGACTTTTACAATCGGTATGGATGACCCCGGTTACAATGAAGCGGCTTACGCAAAGGAAATTGCAAAGCATTTGGGGACGGAGCACACGGAGCTTTATATCACGCCCAAGGATGCCATGGCAGTCATACCAAGGCTTGCGCGGATATTTGGAGAGCCGTTTGCCGACTCTTCCCAGATACCGACGTATCTTGTGAGTAAGATGACAAGGGAACATGTGACAGTATCCCTCAGCGGCGATGCGGGCGACGAACTGTTCTGCGGTTATGTGACTTATTCTTCCATCGACAGGATATGGGGGAAAATGAAATCTTACCCATATGCCATGCGGAAACTGGCAAGCAGTCTTTTGGTTCACTGTCCGCTGCTTAAAAACAGGCAGATTTTACAGACAAAGGCATATTTGCTTGGGGCAAAAAGCCCGGAACATCTCTATGAGCTCTCCAATGCGCAGGAGGCGGGAAACCTGGCGATTGCGCTTGAGGGGAACGCGCATCCGTACAAACATAATTTACAGCCTTATGGAGATGTCCGTGATCCCAAGAGCCGCATTATGCTGATGGATATGGAGATGTATCATCCGGATGATATTCTGGTAAAAGTTGACAGAACCGCGATGGCAGTGTCTTTGGAGACGAGAGTGCCGATGCTTGACCGGGACGTGGTGGAGTTTGCGTGGACACTGCCGATTGAATTTAAAAAGCAGAAAGATACAGGAAAGCTGGTACTAAGGGATGTGCTTTACCGTTATGTGCCAAGGGAAATGATGGACAGACCCAAAAAGGGCTTTTCCATTCCCATCACGAAATGGCTTAGGGAACCGGGGCTTAGGGAGTGGGCGGAGGCGCTGCTTGACAGGGAGCTGATAAAAAAACAGGGGCTTTTAAACGCCGATGTGGTATGGCGCATGTGGACGGACTATATCGAAAACGGCAACTGGCGGATACAGTTATGGTATATTTTGATGTTCCAAAGCTGGCTTACCACGGAGCATACCGGAAAACAGGACTATTTATAAAATATCATTTATCATTAGATTAGGAGAAGAACAAATGAGCGGACAAAAGAACGATGGTATGACACCACAGATTAAGAATTACATTAAGATAGCGCGGCCTGATCACTGGATTAAGAATGTGTTTATCATGCCGGGACTTGCGCTTGCGCTGATATTGATTGAGCTGCCGCAGGACTGGGGGGGGTTTTTGGTAAAGCTGGCGGCAGGTTTTTTGGCAACCTGTTTTATCGCATCTGCAAATTATGTTATCAACGAGTGGCTTGATGCGGATTTTGACAAGTACCATCCGACCAAGAAAAACCGGCCGGTAGTAAGTCAGAATATGAAATTTTCCCTTGTAATGGCAGAGTATGCCATATGCATTGCAGTGGGGCTTGCGCTGTCCCTTGCGGTGAATTTCCCGTTTCTGCTGACGGAACTGTGGCTTTTGGTTATGGGGGTATTCTATAATGTAAAACCGATCAGGACAAAAGACGTGGCGTACCTTGATGTGCTTTCCGAGTCCGTTAACAACATGATCCGCCTTCTTTTGGGATGGTTCATTGTGTGTGATGATGTTTATCCGCCCTCCAGCATTATGGTAGGATACTGGATGGCAGGGGCGTTTCTTATGGCGGTAAAGCGCTATGCGGAGTACCGGATGATAGGAGATCCGGTTCTCGCAGGTTCCTATCGGAGATCCTTTTCCAAATATACAGAGGAGTCGCTCTTATGTTCTTCCTTCTTCTACGCGCTCTGTGCGACTTTTCTGATAGGTATATTCCTGTTAAAGTACAGGATTGAGTATATTGTCGCGATGCCTGTACTGTTTTTCCTCTTCTGTTATTATTTGTACATAGCGCACAAACCTGATTCCGCGGCGCAAAAACCGGAAAAACTGTTCCGGGAAAAGAAACTCATGCTGCTGGTTGCAGTGCTGGTAGTGCTTTTTGCGGTGCTTACAGTGGTTGATATACCGATTATGGAAATGTGGGAGACGGCATTCTTCATTCCCACAGGCCACTAAAGCGGGGGATTTGTATGAAAGACCGGATAGAATTGAAAAAAAAGAGCATCATGGATTATGATGTATTTATATTTGATTTGGATGGAACACTGTATTATCAAAAGCCTTTTCGCAGGAGGATGCTTTGTACGCTGATAAAGTATGTGATTATGCATCCGGCGTCAGTAAAAGACCTGTTTCTTATAAAAACATACCGCAAGGTGCGTGAGCAGTGGGGGCAGTGTGGGAAGGAGCCTGTACCTGCAGAGGGGATGAGCCTTGACGAAAGGCAGTATGCGTACGTGGCGGCAAAGATCGGGACAAAACCTGAATGCGTAAAACATGCGGTGGAATTTTTTATGCTGGAGATGCCGCTAAAGCTCCTGCCGCGGTACCGGGATGAAATTCTTGCAAAGTTCATGGAAAGGCTCAAAAAAAGGGGGAAAACAGTTGTTATTTATTCGGATTATCCCGTGGAGGATAAGCTATCGTGTCTTGGAATTTGTGCTGATGCCTGTTTTACATCAGGGGATGAGGGAATTGGCTGCATGAAGCCCGACCCAAAGGGGATACAGGTGATATTGAGGACGCTTGGCTGTGCGGGTGCAAATGCGGTTATGATTGGCGACCGGTATGAAAAGGACGGAATTGCCGCAAAAAGAAACGGGGTCGACTATATCATTGTAGACCGCTCAAAATGGAAACGTAGAAAACAAAAGGACTTTTGGGAGAAATGATTTTCGTTGCCTTAAACTGGATTTATATTGTCATTACAATATTTTTGTGCGGGTTTGCATCTGCAAAGCTTGTGAAAAAGACATTTGGATATCAGATGGAAAACCTGACGGAGCTTCTGTTTTTTGGATTGGCTTCCGTGACGGTCTATGCGCAGCTTTTCAGCCTTTTTGGCGGGGTAGGAATTGCCGCAAATGTTCTTTTGGCTGCTGCGTGCATTTTTACGGCGGCAGCATGGAGAAGGGAAATTGCGATTTTTTTGGCGGGTAAACTGCGTGCGCAGTCTGCTTTATATAAAATAACAATTGTAATATTAACGTGTATCTGGTGTTACTGTACCTCAAGGGGATACATGCATTATGACTCCGACCTGTATCATGCCCAAAGCATCCGCTGGATTGAGGAATACGGGATTGTAAAAGGACTTGGAAACATCCATGTGCGTTTTGCGTACAACAGCTCGTTTTTCGCGCTTTCCGCCCTCTACAGCATGGACAGTATTGCAGGGCAGTCGCTCCATACCGTGAACGGTTTCATTGCACTGCTTTTGAGCGTGGAGGTGCTCAAAGGCGTAAAAAGACATTTTGTGCTTTCTGACTTTGCAAGGCTTGGGGCGTTTTATTATCTGACACTGATTTACCGTGAAATCGTGGCGCCTGCGTCTGACTACTGTACAATGTGCGTGGTGTTTTTCATTATCATAAGGTGGCTTTCCTGTCTGGAAGCACAGGAAAAAAGAACGGCGCCTTATGCGCTTTTGTGTGTGATGTGCGTTTATGCCGTGACATTAAAGCTTACAACGGGAGTGCTTCTTCTGCTTTTGGTAAAACCGGCATATGCGCTTATAAAAGAAAAACGTTACAGGGAAACTGTTTGGTATTTTTTGCTGGGGCTGACTGTGCTTGTCCCTTGGATTATCAGGACAGCGCTGATATCCGGATATCTGCTGTATCCTTTTCCCGCGTTGGACGTACTGGACGTGGACTGGAAAATTCCCGCTGGACAGGCAGCGCTCGACGCGGCGGAAATCAAAACATGGGGACGCGGACTTAAGAATGCGGCGCTTGTAGGGCTTCCAATCTGGGAATGGTTCCCGCAATGGTTTCGGACGGTGCTTCCGGCAACGGGCAGGCTTTTGATACTGGCGGATATTGGATGCATTGTGGTTTTTACAGGTTTTGCCGTATACCTTGGTGCTAAGGCAATGCAGGGGGAGAAGGTGCGCGGCGGGGCAGACCGTTTTCTGGTGCTTGCTTCAGTGGCAGCGTCCTATCTTTTTTGGCAGTTATCCGCGCCGCTGCTTCGGTACGGCTATGCATATGTCCTTTTGCTGATTACGCTCACTGTGGGTATTTTATACTGCAAAGCCGCAAAAAACGGGTATTTACTATGCTGCGTTGCGGCGGTCCTTGTGACGGCAAAAACGATATCGCTTGCAGGATATATGCTTGACACGGCAAAAACCCCCTTTTATATTGCACAGCAGGACTATGGTGTTTATGATTTGGACAGCTTTGAGGCAGGGGGAACAACCTTTTATTATCCGGAAAGCGGAGACAGGGTAGGTTATGTAAACTTTCCCGCAATTCCGCAAAAAAAGGAAATCGTGTTCCGCGGTGCACATATCAAAAACGGGTTCCGGTCATCCGGAAAGTAACGCAGTCAATGGAAAAATACTTTCAGACAGGTTCTGAAAACAACTGGATTTATTGAAGAAAAAAAAGGAACAATATTGACTATTTTACAGTAAAATGATAAAATTAGAATACTTGTTAAGTAAACAATTATTATGAAGTAAATTTGTGTATCAGGGGGTAACGATGGATAAACAGAAGATTTTGATCGTGGATGATGAAGAAGTAAACAGAGCCATACTGGAAAT
The DNA here is from genome assembly GCA_002492295.1 of Lachnospiraceae bacterium UBA7110. Taxonomy (GTDB): domain Bacteria; phylum Bacillota; class Clostridia; order Lachnospirales; family Lachnospiraceae; genus COE1. The sequence continues at coordinate 7,892 of DKYC01000151.1, read as the reverse complement.
CATGTTTCAGACGGAGTTTGAGGTCATACAGGCAAGCAATGGTGAGGAAGCGATTAAGCAGATTGAGGAGAATCCGGATGCTGTATTAATCCTGTTGGACATTGTTATGCCTGTGATGGACGGGTTTGGTGTTCTTGAGTATATGCAGTCAAAAGAGCTGCTTGAGAAGCTTCCGGTCATTCTAATCACCGGCGAGACCATCAGGGACAGCGAGGATAAAGCGTATTCATACGGCGTTGCGGACGTAATACATAAACCGTTCTATCCCGATATTGTAGAACGAAGGGCAAAGAATATTATCGAACTGTATCAGAATAAGCACAATATGGAAGAGCGCCTGAAAGAGCAGGAGATGGAGCTGCGTGCGCAGCAGAAGCTGATACAGGAAAACAATGAATTTATGATTGATACGCTCAGTACGGTTGTCGAGTTTAGAAGTCTTGAGACGGGGGAGCATATTCGCCGTATCAAATATTTTACGAGAATCCTGTTGAAGTATTTGGAAAAATATTTCCCAAAATACGGGCTTACCAAGGTGCAGATTGATGAGATTGCAAGGGCTTCCGCGCTGCATGATGTCGGAAAAATCGGTATTCCCGACGCAATCCTGTTAAAGCCGGGACGCCTGACACCCGAGGAATTTGAGGAGATGAAAAAGCACACGACAATCGGTGCCGAGATTTTGGAGAGTTTCCGTGAAAGACAGTCAAATGAGTTCTTTGAATACTGCTATGAGATTTGTCGCTGGCATCATGAGAGATGGGACGGAAACGGTTATCCGGATCATCTGGTTGGGGAGCAGATACCAATCAGTGCGCAGATTGTATCGATTGCGGATGTTTATGATGCGCTGGTAAGCAAGAGGGTCTATAAGGGCGCATATGCCAATTCCGATGCATACAAGATGATTATGGACGGAGAGTGCGGTCAGTTTTCTCCGGATGTACTGGAGTGCTTCCAGCTTGCAAAAGAGGACTTCTTTAATATTGTGGAAGTAATTGGAATGTTTGATTTTGCAGATTAGATTTAGAGGATGCGTAAAGGACAGCGAAACAGTATATGGTTTTGCTGTTTTTACGTAAACGGGTACGGGAGGCTGATTATGGGTCAAAAAGATTTGGCAGTCCTTCTTTTTGATAACGCTTTGGAGATTGTACTGGCATTTGATGATAAGGGACTGATTATCTATGGTAACACCGCCGCGCATGAAAAACTGGAGTACGGTGAGGATTTGGTGGGGGTGCCGATAGGGAATGTTTTCCCGAATGCTTTTGCAAAGGACGGGGACAGATGGGTTCCCACATGTCCTGTCGGAACGCAGGTCAGCCGTATGACGGCATACCGCAGAAACCAGACCTGTTTTCCCACGGACATGCGTATCGTGAAAGAGGAAACGACAGGGACGTTTTTATGCATGGCGCATAGTGTGCTGGAAAAGGAGCATTTGAGCCACGAGCTGGATCAGATTAAGCAGGAGAACGAGACGGCAATGCGCGTGAAATCAGAGTTTGTGGCAAACGTAACACATGAGCTGCGCACACCCGTAAACGGGATTTTGGGTCATGTGCGGGAAATGCTGCCGGAGGAAACGGACAAAAAAAAGCTCCGTCAGCTGAATTTAATTGAGCACTGCTGCGTACAAATGAATAAGCTGATTAACAATATTTTGGATTTTTCCAAACTGGAGGCGGGGAAGTTTGTCTTAGAGCCGCGTCGGTTTAAATTCCGTGATATGATTGATTATGTGGTGGCAAACCATAAGGGCAGGATTACGGAAAAGGGACTGGACTTTTTCGTCACGGTATCGCCCGGCGTGCCGGAGTATATCGTTGGCGACGAGCTGCGGATTGTACAGATTTTAAACAATCTGCTTTCCAATGCGCAGAAGTTTACCAGTGTCGGAAAGATTACGCTGGAAGTCATTAAAACTTCCCGCATGAAGGATTCCATTGAGCTGTTTTTCCTGGTGAACGACACAGGAATTGGAATGGATGAAAAGGAGCAGGATAAACTGTTTCAGAGTTTTTCACAGGTGGACGCTTCGATTTCGCGCAAGTATGGCGGTACGGGACTGGGGCTTAGCATCTGCCGCCAGCTGGTGGAGCTGATGAACGGAAATATCCATGCCGAGAGTGTGAAAGGCAAGGGCACCACATTTACGTTTTCCGTGTGGGTGGGAAGAGACCCGGAGGAAACGGATACGGGAACGGAGGAGGAAGGTTTTACGCTGCCCGAAACGGTCAGTGCGTTTCCGGACGCTGCTGGCGAAGAGGACGAACAGGAGTCGGGCTACGCGTCGGCACACAACCGCGAGACCCTGCTTCGCAATCTGTCAAAGCTGATTTTATGTGTGGAGATGGAGAACTGGGAAAAGGCGGAGATGTTTATGGAAACCATCCGTCAGCTTACGGCGGACGCGCCGCAGGAAGTAAGCCGCGCAGTGCTGCGTCTGAAAATGGCAATTCAGAAGGAAAATTATGAAAAGATTTCGACAGGAATTGAGACGCTTAGAGGTTTAGTTGAAGCACAGGGGGAACCAGGTATTGGAGAAGCATGAAAAAATCACAAGAAAGGCACTTGTACTGATTGTTGATGATGTTGAGATAAACCGGGAAATCTTAGGTGAAATCGTGGCGGATATGGGGTATCAGACAGTGCTTGCGGAAAACGGCATACAGGCATTGGCGCGTATTAAGGAGCGCCCGCCGAATTTAGTGCTGACCGACATATCGATGCCGGAGATGGACGGTTACGAGCTATGCAGGCGGCTTAAAGCGGATGTGCGTACGCGGGATATTCCGATTATCTTCATTTCGGCATTTGACAAGACGACGGACATTGTAAAGGGATTTGAACTTGGCGGCGGTGATTATATCACAAAGCCTTTTATACCAGAGCTTGTAAAGGCGCGTGTCAATGTGCACCTGAAGCTTTATGAAGCGGCCAAAAAGGTTACGGAAGCGAACAGGCATTTGCAGATTTCCGTTAATGAGCAGGTGCGGCAGCTGGAGCAGGAGCGGCGCGGCGTGCTTTATGCGCTGGCAGGCGTTGCGGGGAAGAATTCACAGTACGGTGAAAAATATATCGAACGGATGCGCTATAACTGTCATATTCTTGCGCAGAGCATGCAGCTTTCCCCGCTGTTTTCGGAACTGATTTCGGATAATTTCGTGGATACCGTGCAGCTTGCGGCGCCGCTTTGCGACATTGGAAATATCGGAATTCCAAAAGATATTCTGCAGAAGAAAGCGAAACTTACGGATGAGGAATGGAAAATTATGTGCAGCCATACCACGATTGGCGCAAAGCTTTTAGGGGATTTAAAGGTTTCGAATGATTACAATGACTTTATGCAGATTTCGATGGACATTACACATTATCATCATGAAAATTGGGACGGAAGCGGTTATCCGGAAGGAAAAAAGGAAAATGAGATACCGCTTGCCGCGCAGATTGTCGCAATGTCGGGCATGTTTTGTGCTCTGACGGAGGACAGAAGCTTCCGCCAGAGTTACAGCAGGGATGAGGCATTGGAAATTATGAGGCAGGAGGCACCGCAAAAGTTTAATCCTGATATATTTAATATATTCTGTAAGGTTGCAAGACAGCTTCGCTGACCGGAAGGCAAAAATTTACAGATTTTTGCGGGGGAAAAACGGTTATGAAAGGAGTGCCTTAGACCGATAAGCTATATGACGGAGGACGAAAAACGATGATAACGGATGAAGAGTTTTTAAGAATTGCCGCGTATATGAAAAACCATTACGGAATTGATTTGGGACAGAAAAAGGTCATTATGAATGGCAGACTTGAGAATCGTATCAGGGCGGGCGGCTGGGGAACCTTTAACAATTTTATGGATGCGATGGAAAAGGACAAATCCGGAACATTGGAAAAGGAACTGGTCAACCAGCTTACAACCAATTATACTTATTTTATGCGGGAATTTGGGCATTTTGAGTATTTTAAAAAGGAAGTGCTGCCGTGGGCAAAAAAGAAGGCGCAGAAAACAAAGGACCTGCGGGTCTGGTGCGGTGCCGCCTCGACGGGGGAAGAGCCGTATATGATTGCGATGGTGCTCCACGACTTTTTCGGATTGGAGCACAGCTCATGGGACACAAAGGTACTGGCGACCGATGTGTCAACGAAGGCGCTGCAGCAGGCACTGGCGGGTACATATGACGAAGAGGCGCTTAAGGATATGCCGGAACAGTGGAAGAAGCACTTTTTTCAAAAGCCGGTTGGCGGAATGTACACGGTAACGGATGAGCTTAAGCAGGAGGTCTTATTCCGTCAGTTCAATTTAATGTCGCCGTTTCCGTTTAAGAAAAAAATGCATACTGTTTTTTTGCGCAATGTTATGATATACTTTGATAGTAAAACAAAACAGGAGCTGCTTCAAAAAGTATATGACTGTCTGGAACCGGGCGGCTATCTGTTTATCGGCATGACGGAGACGCTGGACAGGACCCGGATTCCCTTTCAGATTATACAGCCCTCTATTTTCCGGAAAAGAGAATAAAAAAGGAAGGACTTGATGGATTATGCGACCTATTAGGGTATTAATTGTAGAAGATTCCCTTGTTTTCAGGGAGTTACTGGTGCAGAATTTAAACAAAGATCCGGCAATCGAGGTTGTGGCAACCGCAAAAGACCCTTTTGAGGCGAGAGATGCCATATTAGAGTACCGTCCGGATGTAATGACCTTGGATATAGAGCTGCCAAGAATGAGCGGAATTGAGTTTCTGCAGAAGCTGATGCCGCAGTATCCGCTTCCGGTGGTTGTCATCAGCGCCTTAAGCGATAAGGTGTTTGACGCGCTGAACGCCGGAGCCGTTGACTTTGTGGCAAAGCCGTCTGTTACGGGACGTGCGCAGCTTGAGGATTTCATACAGAATGAGCTGCTTGTGAAGATTAAGATTGCGTCAACTGCAAAAATCAGCCAGATTAAGCAGAGGGCGATTGCGCAGGAGCAGCATGGCGGATTTTCCGGAAAAGGAAAAGAGCTGATTGTGGCGATTGGGGCTTCTACGGGTGGAACGGAAGCGATTTTTTCCGTGGTAAAGGATTTTGGCGTGGATATTCCCGGTGTGATTATTGTTCAGCATATGCCGCCGGGATTCACAAAGATGTATGCACAGCGATTGGATAATCAGTGCAGGGTACAGGTGAAGGAGGCGCAGACGGGCGACAGGGTTCTTCCGGGACATGTGCTGATTGCACCGGGCGGAGACCAGCACATGCGTTTGGTTAAGGTGAACGGCGTATACCAGGTTGAGATTAAGCCGGGACCAAGGGTGAACGGACATTGTCCGTCAGTAGATGTATTGTTTGATTCCGTGGCTAAGGCAGCAGGACCGAGTGCGCTTGGCATTATTCTGACCGGAATGGGCGGAGACGGTGCGAAGGGGCTGCTTGCAATGCGCAAGGCGGGAGCAAGGACAATCGGGCAGGATGAATCAACCTGCGTCGTGTATGGAATGCCTAAAGTTGCTTATGATATCGGGGCAGTGGAATTTCAGGATAAGCTGCAGGATATTGCCAAGAGAACTTATGCAGTATTAAATAAAATGTAAAGGAGAGGAAAAATGAGGATTTTACTTGCAGAGGACGATTTCGCAACAAGAAAATTCATGGTCAGCTTTCTGTCAAAATACGGTGAATGTGATGTTACCGTGGACGGAATGGAGGCAGTGGATGCTTTCATGATGGCACTTGAGGATGATGAGCCGTATGACCTTGTGTGTCTTGACATCATGATGCCGGTTATGGATGGCTATCAGGCGCTTATGGGAATCAGAAATTTGGAAAAAGAACGAAACATTCCTCAGGAGGAAGGAGTGAAAGTCATTATGACGACTGCGCTGAATGACGAACAGAACGTGAAGATGGCTTTTGAGCTGGGATGCACAATCTATTCCGGAAAACCGATTGATAAGGCAAGGTTTGAACAGGCTATGAAGAAGCTGGGGCTGATATAGGCTGGCTTTAAAATATGAAGGAAAGGAGAACATATGGCTGAAGAATTTAACACAGAGGGAATGCTGGACATATATCTCTTTGAGAACCAACAGCTTTTAGAGCAATTGCAGGAGATGGTTTTGGAACAGAAGGATGC
>DKYC01000151.1:1303-1466 GCA_002492295.1 Lachnospiraceae bacterium UBA7110 | reverse complement strand
CAGAACCATGCATACCATCAAAGGATCTTCGGGTATTATGATGTTTGACAACATCACGGCAATTTCCCATAAATTGGAAGATGTCTTTTATTACCTGAGGGAGTCCCATCCCGAGCATGTGCCGCATGTAAAGCTTGTGGAGCATGTATTGGAGGTTGAGGAT
>DKYC01000151.1:663-989 GCA_002492295.1 Lachnospiraceae bacterium UBA7110 | reverse complement strand
GTATTGGAGGTTGAGGATTTTATCAGCGGGGAGCTGGAGAAAATCAGCAACGGAGAAACCGCCGACGGCGATCCAAAAAGCATTATTCAGGATTTGGATGTCTTTTTGGAGCAGATAAAAAAAGGCGCGGGGGAGGATGCATCGCAGCCTGTAGAGAATGTGCATGAGGAACCGAAGCAGTTTTACATAGCGCCGGTTGCCACGGATGCAAGCCGTTTTTACAAAATTTATGTTACTTTTACACCGGATACCGGTATGGCAAACATCCGCGCGTATAAAATCGTATATGCGATGAAGGAGATTGCGGAGGATTTACTGTATTATCC
>DKYC01000151.1:0-371 GCA_002492295.1 Lachnospiraceae bacterium UBA7110 | reverse complement strand
TGCGGAGGATTTACTGTATTATCCTGAGGATATCATTTCGAATGAGAGCAGTGCTGATGTGATTATGAAGGAGGGCTTTAAGATCCTGCTTCAGGCGCAGTGCACGGAAGAAGATATCAAAAAAATTATTGGTATTGGATATGATATTCAAGCAGTTGATATTTATGAATGTAAGGCGGAGGAGTTTTTACAAGGCTTTTCCGAGCCGGAGCCGCAGCCGCAGATTGATTTAGAGTCAAGTGTGGAAGTGATTGAGGCGCGGGCGGAGAAGGAAGGCGAGGCTGAGAAAAAGCCTGCGAAGCCGCAGATTGCACCGGGTGATTTCGTTATTAAATCCAAAGAACCCGGTAAGCAGAAAAAGCTGGCGAAGG
>DKYC01000054.1:2567-4556 GCA_002492295.1 Lachnospiraceae bacterium UBA7110 | reverse complement strand
ACATTTAGTCTTGACATTTTATAAAGCTTCCCGCCTGTGCCCTTGCTGGAATCATCATTTCCATCATCTGCGCCTTTATCCCCCTCGCCATTTTGGGTTCCGCCAGAACCTTTGTCTTTATCCTTGTTTTTGTCCTTGTCCTTGTTTTTGTCCTTGTCCTTGTTTTTGTCCTTATCCTTGTTTTTGTCCTTGTCCTTATCTTTGCCTGCGTTCCCGCCATCATTGGAATCGTCTTTGCCTGTATCTGCCTTTGAACCACCATCATCCTGTCCTGGCTCTGCATCATCCCCACCGCTGCTGCCCGGCGTTTGTCCTCCTGTACCGCCGCCCGGTATCTTATCTCCTGTTCCATCATTATCTGGCATTTGTCCTCCCGTGCTGTCATCATCCGCATCTTTAACCGTTACGGTAACATTCACGCCGGCAGTCCCGCTTCCATGGTGCGCCGCTGCACCAGCCGGCAGCGCTGGATATATGACACTTGAAAGGCAGAACGTCATGCTTAATAAAACGGGAACAATTTTTCTGAACTTCATCAATACGGCCCCTCCCTGCATGGCAGATGCCGCCGAAAACCAACGGGCATCTGCCGCCATATTATAAAAATACACCCCCAGCACATCCAATAATCCAATGTCAGCTACGGTCTGTATCCTGTTTTCCACATCCTATTTTTCAGCCACGCCAAACTCTACCATCACATTCCCGGAATAGCTTCCGCCCTTTGTCAAATCTGCGCTCAAAGATGCGATCGGATGACGCTCCACCGCCGCACTTTCTGCAGCCATTTTCACTTCACCTGCCGCCAGCGTGCCTGTAACCGCAGAATCCACCCAGGTCATGATATGGTTCTTGTCAATACTCTGCACCGCCGTTAAATATGCTGTATGATCCCCGCCTGCCTCTGTCAGCTTATACCATCTGGTGACAGTTCCGGCCGTATCCCCCGAACCGTCCGGTGCAGCTCCCTCAATGAATTTGCCGGATTGGTCCCTGCTTACCAGGGCATCGGGATCTGCCGCAATCCTCGTATATACAGGATGTCAGATTTCCCTGCGCATCCGCATCAATTAACAGAACTTTCTTTCCCTGTCTTGCAAGCCCGATACCAAGATTACTTGTTGTAGTTGTCTTTCCAACTCCGCCTTTCTGATTTGCTACTGCAATTACTTTCGCCCTTGACGCTGTGTTTTCCATAAATTTCTAATCCTCCTTTTGCGCTTGTCCATGATCTGCGCATTCCACTTCGGCATAAACTCTGCAATATCTATTTGTTCCTTTATTATGGAACGGTTTTGAAAATTCCGTAACATCAAGATTTGTACTTTTATGTAGAAATCTCTCGAACCAACGGATTTCCTGTATCGTTCCCATAAGTCTGATCTTTAACATTTCACGCCTTTCTTTTCAAGTTTTTTCGCTCTATAAATATTATGTACTTGCCTTCCATACACTATTTCAAATAAAAAATAAGATTGAGCAGCATATAAATCTAACCTTTCTTATAAGCTAATCAATCCTATTTGATAACACACGTATGCTTTTCTATTTTTATAGCAAAACAAATAATCACCTTGCATTTTCATTGCAATGTATATTCTGGATCAAAATTCACCTCCCAAATCCATGTTCGTGTTTTGATTTTAACCCATTCGGCGCCGTTTTGGTTAAAATCTGCTGTCATTACAAATTTACTAATAGGACTAAATCGCTAGAGCCCTCTATTTATGCGGGTTCTGCTTTGTGTCAATATAATAACACAAGCACCCATAAGCAGCGACTTCAACGTACTGATGTTTGCTTTCTTTAATGCGTCCTCGTCCAATTCCAGTTTATTCCCTTTGCCGATAGTGATTCCGACCTTTAAAAGCAGGTTTATAAAATTAACCGCTGACATAGGCTCACCTCCTATAAACGAATATCCACCGACACGTTTCCAGTAATCCTAACCTCATGCGTATGCAAAGTTTCCTTTTCTGTCTTTTCTTT
>DKYC01000054.1:0-2195 GCA_002492295.1 Lachnospiraceae bacterium UBA7110 | reverse complement strand
TGAACGTTCAAACATCCCCCTTTTCTCGCTGGGACCGCTAACGCTGCCTGCACTCATATTGCCATTTTCATCAATATAAAATCTAAACTCATATACACCATTGCCCGTCATGGAACGGATCATGGATTCGCCCCGTTTACAAGCCGCTGGTATGTCTGCCAAATTTTTTTCATATTCTGCTGCCAGCTTTGGATCAGCTTCCATTTTTGCTAAAAATTCCGGTGCAATGGTAACATTGATTTTTTCGGGATAATTACTGCTTCCCGGAGTGCCATTGCTATATCCGGTTAATAAGTTCAGCTTGGGTTTTTCTTTTGCAATTCTGCAAGATAATCCGATGTGTTAGCTTTCGCCGCAGATGATGAATTTACTTTGTCGGTTTTCGTAGCTTCTTTGCTCTCTGTCTGTTTTTTACTGTCTGTTCCGTTTGTGTAGGTACTTGTATAATTGTTGTATACGCTGCTAATTTCCATTGCCATAATTTTGTCCTCTTTAAACTTTTTTGTTTGAAATTCTTTTTTCTGTTACATTGTTGATTTAAAAAATGTACTTAAAAATATAGTTGAAAAAGAAATTTTCTTTGTTTACATAGGGGATTATCAGCTCCGTTTCGTTTCCGCTATAATCCACATATATCCCATTTGGGGTGTCGCCAATTCCCGGCAATTTGGTATAAGTTCCAAACCCAAGCCAAAAACTATCCATATCTTCGTGCACCCCGTTCTCTCTAAGAACATTCTGAAATGCTGACCTATCAATGTATACATATTGACTGTCTGTATGAAATGCCTGTTCCAGAGTATCACTATCAGTTAGATTAAAATATTCCCCTGCTTCATTTACCAAACCCACAATTTTGCATATTTTGTAAATAGTAAATTTGATGGTATTTCAGACAAATTTTTGTGCAGCATTTTAGCTTTGATATATAGTTCAACTACAAAAAAGCACAAGAAACCTTGCGCCAATATCAAAATATAAAATTTAGTTCTAATGCTAAACCACAATATATTGTGGTCACTTAGCTTAAGTTGTTAACATTGCTTTACAATCAGAAAAGAATTAAGTGCATTTCAGTATCCTTGCTGAAATGCACCTCTATTTTATACCTGCGAGCATAATTCTTTGCCAAATATCTCGGCGCTCGCGGGTAGATACCTCATAAAATTTAACAAATGAAACTACTCGCAGGTATAGCAATCATGATGTGATCTCAGAAGACCTTTATCCCTTCTATTTCTTCTTCAATCCGCAGCAGCCGATTATACTTCGCAACCCGCTCGCTCCGGCACGGCGCCCCGGTCTTGATATACCCGGTATGCATCCCAACTGCCAGATCCGCAATAAACGTATCCTCCGTCTCACCGGAACGATGTGACATAATTGTCCGGTACCCGTTCTCTTTTGCAGTACGGATCGCCAGCATCGTCTCGGTCAGGCTCCCGATCTGGTTCGGCTTAATCAGGATCGCATTTGCACATCCATTGTTAATTCCGCGGGTCAGACGAGTTACATTCGTCACAAAAAGATCATCCCCGACCAGCATGATCCTTTTGCCCAGCCGCTCCGTGATCTTTTTCCAGCCATCCCAATCCTCTTCGTCCAACGGATCTTCTATCGAAACAATTGGATATTTTTCCACCAGCTTCTCATAATAAGAAATCATTTCTTCCGTTGACCGCATAATCATCTGCCCATCTGTATCCGGTGTCAGGCAGTTGCAATCCGGCTCGCAGATACAGCCGTCTTTGACTTCTTCTGTCACCACGGTAGTGCCTTCACAATTGCATTCAGTTTCCTGCGTCTGATTCTGTTCAATAATCTTCGCATTTTTGTGAATCAGAGACTTCGTTTCTCCCGGAAAGTAATACATAGCCGCATCTTCCTGGAACAGCTCGCTTGCCGCCGCGTCCATCGTAAATGCAATATCCCTTCCTGGCTCATAACCCGCATTTTTGACTGCTTTCATCAGATAATCAAATACTTCAAACGTGTCCTTCAAATCCGGCGCAAAACCCCCTTCGTCGCCGACTCCGGTGCTATGGCCGTCCTGATCCAACAGTTTTTTCAATTCCTGATAGACTTCCGCGCACCACTGCAGTCCCTGGCGGATTCCCTTTGCTCCGACCGGCATGATCATGAATTCCTGAAAATCTATATTGTTGCGGCTGTGCGCACCGCCATTTAAAATATTC
>DKYC01000109.1:36245-39908 GCA_002492295.1 Lachnospiraceae bacterium UBA7110 | reverse complement strand
TTCGAGCCCTGTAGGTCCCATTATAGGAAATGGAGTGTTTATCAAAGGAAAAAACACTCCATTTTTTGATGATTGAACTTGCGGATATCCTGTGATATAATGAAAAAAATGTTTGGTTATATGATAGAATTGTGCGATAGAAAAGGAGAAGGCAATGTCTAAAGAGTACTCTATTGAAACGAAATGTATACAATCAGGATGGAAGCCCAAAAACGGAGAGGCAAGGGTACTTCCGATTTACCAGTCAACTACTTTTAAATATGAGACTTCCGATGAGATGGGGAAGCTTTTCGACCTTGAGAAGGACGGATATTTTTATACGAGACTTCAAAATCCGACAAATGATATGGTGGCACAGAAAATATGCGAGTTAGAAGGCGGTGTTGCGGCGATGCTTACCTCATCGGGACAGGCTGCCAATTATTATGCAGTATTTAATATCTGCGAGGCGGGGGATCACGTGATTATGTCATCAACAGTTTACGGCGGTACCTTCAATCTTCTTACGGTTACGATGAAAAAAATGGGGATTGCATGCACTATTGTTGACCCGGATGCCGATGAAGAAACTTTGCATAAGGCATTTTTAGAGAACACAAAATGTGTAGTGGCGGAGTCAATTGCGAATCCGGCTTTGGTTGTGCTGGATATTGAAAAGTTTGCAAAGGTGGCACATGCGCACGGAGTTCCTTTAATTGTGGATAATACGTTTGCAACCCCGATTAATTGTCGTCCGTTTGAATTTGGTGCGGATATTGTAACACATTCGACGAGTAAATATATGGATGGACACGCTATGAGTTTAGGCGGCGCGATTGTTGATTCGGGAAATTTTGACTGGAACCAATATGGGGATAAGTTTCACGGACTTACGGCACCGGATGAATCCTACCATGGGGTAACTTATACGGAAAAGTTTGGCAAGAAGGCATACATAACGAAGGCTACAGTGCAGCTTATGCGTGATTTGGGATCCACACAGTCGCCCATGAATGCGTTTTTATTAAATGTGGGACTGGAGACTTTGCATCTTAGGATGCCAAGACACTGCGAGAATGCCTTGAAGGTGGCATCGTGGCTGGAACGCAACGATAAGGTGGCGTGGGTAAATTACCCGGGCTTAGCAAGCAGCAAATATTATCATTTGGCACAAAAATATATGCCGAACGGAACCTGTGGGGTGATTTCATTTGGGTTAAAGGGCGGAAGGGATGTGAGTGTGTCGTTTATGGATCATTTAAAGCTTGCGGCGATTGTAACGCATGTGGCGGATGCGAGGACGTGCGTTTTGCATCCGGCGAGCCATACGCACAGACAGATGAATGATGAACAGCTGAAAGAGGCAGGCGTGCAGCCTGATTTGATTCGGTTTTCTGTCGGCATTGAGAACGCGGATGATATTATCGCGGATATTGAGCAGGCGCTTGCCAATATTTAAAGTGAATGAAGGCGGTTATGAAAAGAAAAGGTTTTATTACGGGAATGATGTTTTTATTAGTCCTGCTTGTTGCGTTTACCGTACGGGTTTTTTACATTGAACGGATCATGGATAAAATTCAAGTGGACGAGCAGCTTCTGAACCTTGCGATGCTTGAAGAAAATGGCGTGGCGGTTGCGGATTTCTTTGCTGGAGGGGCTTACGTTAGGGCGGTTTATGTGCTCTGCCTGTCATTTTTCTGCATGATTTTTGGAAATTTAGCAGTGGCAGGTGTATATTTAAACGTTGCATTTCAAATGCTGGCGGTTCTGATGCTTTTCAGTACGGGAAAAAATCTTTTTAACAGGTATTTGGGCATTGCTTTTGGAGCCGTATATGCGGTGGTTCCAACGATTGTAAAACAGGTTTCAAGAGTTGATGGAGCGAGTATGACAATGCTTCTTGCAGTGGCAGGGATTTGGTGCTTTTCTGCGATTGTATATTTATTCCGGTTTTTGGGCAGGAAAAAGAAGGAGAAGCCGCTTTTATCTAAGGAGAATGCAGTGGAAATGGAAGAAAATGGACAAAAGGAGCAAAATGAACAGATACAGACAATGGCGGTACCGGACAGCTCCATGAAGGAAATTATATTGGATGATATTGAGGAGCAAAAACCGAGGTTTATAGAAAATCCGTTGCCGGTGCCAAAACGCAAGGCACACAGGGAAATGGATTATGCCATTGAAACGGATGAGAATGATGACTACGACATAACGGATATGACCGGTAAAGATTTTTTTGATATTGAATAAAAAAGCAGGATATGCAGACAATAAAAAGAACTCTGATGATTTGGAAAAGGGTTCTTTTTTTATGTGCGCGGGCAGGGGGAGAAACCTTTCCGGCTCGATTGGATGAAAATGGGAGGTGTGTATATTGAACAGGAATCAGTCAAACAGGAGTTCCGACAATGAAAAAGAAGAGGAACTGGATAGTAAGCGTTATAAAGATGAGAAAATCGAAAAAGAAGGACAAGTGACACTCGACGAAAACAAAAACAAACACAAGATTCATCTTATTACGATTATTGGTGAGATTGAAGGACATGAAAATGCAGGAAACCAGTCAAAGGTAACAAAATATGAGCTTTTGCTTCCGCAGCTTGCATCAATTGAGGACAGTGAGGATATTGACGGTGTCTTACTGCTTTTAAATACGATGGGGGGAGACGTGGAGGCAGGGCTTGCAATTGCGGAAATGATAGCATCGCTGAGCAAACCGACGGTATCGCTCGTGCTTGGGGGAAGCCACAGTATTGGCGTGCCGATTGCCGTGAGCAGTGATTATTCATTTATTGTACCAACAGGGACAATGGTGGTACATCCGGTCAGGGTGAACGGAATGGTGATTGGGGCACCGCAGACATTCACTTATTTTAAGGATGTGCAAAACCGCATAACAAGTTTTGTGTGCAGTCATTGCGAAATTGCCAGAGAGCGGTTTGAAGAGCTGATGATGGAGACGGAAATCCTTACAAAGGATATGGGGACGGTTCTGGAAGGCAGGGAGGCTGTCAGGGAAGGCATCATCAATGAGATTGGAGGTATTTCGCAGGCAATCGCCAAACTGCATGAATTGATTGATGCCAAAAAAGGATGACAAGCTATGTAAAAAATGCTATAATATTATGTAAAGTTTTTGGCTGGGGGGAGATATTATGGCATCTGCGTCGGGGAGAAGCGCGTCGAAGAGCAGGACAAATACACGTAAGGGAACATCAAAAAACACAGGGAGAAGAACGGGTGCAAGGGGAAAAAAGAGAAAAAATGTGGATGTTGCAGTAAAAAATGAAGTTATACTGATTGTCATTTTTGCGGCAGCTATTTTTACTTTTTTGTGTGTGACGGGTTTGATCCGCGGTACGGCTGCAAACGGTATCCGGGATATTATGTTTGGGCTCTTTGGTTTTTTGGCATATGCCGTGCCTGTTATTATTTTTTTGGGATTTGCCTTTGGTATTTCAAACAGGGGAAACACAGTGGCTGTCGTGAAGCTTGTAAGCTGTGTGGTACTTGTGTTTTTGATTGGAATTTTGGCATTTTTAATTATGAAGCAGAATGATCTGATAGGAGAATCTGTCGTGGAAGGACTTTATCAGACTTCAAAGGAAAAGCATGGCGGCGGCGGCGTCCTTTTTGGACTGTTAGGTTATGGGATGTATCAGCTGATTGGTTTTGGCGGAACGC
>DKYC01000109.1:0-36106 GCA_002492295.1 Lachnospiraceae bacterium UBA7110 | reverse complement strand
GTGGTACTGGTGTTTTTGATTGGGATTTTGTCATTTTTAATCATGAAGCAGTATGATTTGATAGGCGAATCTGTCGTGAAGGATCTTTATCAGACCTCCAAGGAGAAGCGCGGCGGTGGCGGCGTTCTTTTTGGGCTGCTTGGCTATGGAATGTATCAGTTGATTGGTTTTGGCGGAACGCTGTTTGCGGTGCTTGTCCTGGCGATTATTTCGATTGTTTTTATCACGGAAAAAAGTTTCCTTTCAGGCGTGAAAAAGGGCGGCGCGTATTTGCTTGAGACGGCAAGAGAGGATGCCGTCAGAATGCGTGAATATCGGGAGTCTTTGCGTGCAGAATATGGTGATGAAGAGGATTATGGGGATTATGAGGACGAGGAGGAATGTGAGGAGGAGCTGCCCTTAAAAAAGCAGCGCGCAGGCAGAACCCGCCAGGGTGCCCGCAGCACTCAAAGGGTGCCCGGGGAAGCCGTTACAGAAAAACAGCGCAGGGCGGATAAAAAGACAAGAGGGGTTCTTTCGAGTACGGCGATTACCCTAAAGGCAGGGAAAACGTCAGACAGCATCAGACAGGATATCCATGAAATTACAATTCTTGACCAAAATGGGGAACCAGAGACCATGGAGGAGGAAATCAGCGTAAAGCCTTATCATGAAATAAACGAAGAGCCGCTTTATGCCCCAAAGGAAGCGGAATATGATGCATTGGAACAGGACAGTTCCTGGGGCGGGGAGTCCTCTTTTTCGGAAGATGGTGATTTTTCATTTGAGAGTCGTTTTGGAGCGTCATTTGATGAGGAAGCATTGGGAAGCATGCCGGAGCCTGTGACAGAGGACACGGTATTTGAGACGGTACAGACAGGATTTCCGCAGGCGGATGTACCGGCGGCAGCTGCAAAGGCGGAGCGTGATGAGATTGCAAAAGAAGAAATAAAAATACAGGAACATATTCAAAATGCGGAGGAACAGCCTGTCAGAAAGTATGTGTTTCCGCCTATCAGACTGTTGAAAAAAGGGGATGGGAAAAAAGGCGATTCGACCAGCCAGTTAAAGGAGACTGCATTAAGACTGCAACAGACTTTGCAGACTTTTGGCGTGCGGGTGACGATAACGGATATCAGTCAGGGACCTTCCGTCACGCGCTACGAAATGCAGCCGGAGCAGGGTGTAAAGGTGAGTAAGATTGTGGGACTTGCAGATGATATTAAGCTGAATCTTGCGGCGACGGATATTCGTATCGAAGCGCCGATTCCGGGCAAGGCGGCAGTTGGAATTGAGGTGCCAAATAAAGAGAACAGTGCCGTGGCGCTTAGGGATTTGCTTGAGACGGAGGTTTTTAAGAACTTCGCGTCAAACCTGGCATTTGCCGTAGGAAAGGATATCGCGGGGCAGACGGTTGTGACGGATATTGCAAAAATGCCGCATGTGCTGATTGCCGGTGCTACGGGTTCGGGGAAGTCAGTTTGTATCAATACGATTATTATGAGCATTTTGTATAAGGCGGATCCGTCGGATGTCAAGATAATTATGATTGATCCGAAGGTAGTGGAGCTGAGTGTCTATAACGGGATTCCACATTTGATGATTCCCGTTGTTACAGATCCGAAAAAAGCGTCGGCGGCTTTAAACTGGGGTGTGACGGAAATGGATGACCGGTACCGGAAATTTGCGGAGCTCGGCGTCAGGGACTTGAAGGGATATAATGCGGCGGCAAGCCAGGGGAAGCTTTTGCCTGACGGACAGCCGGTTCAGAAGCTTCCTCAGATTGTTATTATCGTGGATGAGCTTGCGGATTTGATGATGGTGGCATCGGGAGAGGTGGAGGCGAGCATCTGCCGTTTGGCACAGCTTGCCAGGGCCTGTGGCATCCATTTGGTTATTGCGACGCAAAGACCGTCGGTGGACGTTATTACAGGACTGATTAAGGCCAATATGCCAAGCCGTATTGCGTTCAGTGTCTCAAGCGGCGTGGATTCGCGTACGATTCTTGATATGAACGGTGCGGAGAAGCTGCTTGGAAAAGGTGATATGCTGTTTTACCCGCAGGGATACGCAAAGCCTGCAAGGGTGCAGGGAGCATTTGTTTCCGATTCTGAGGTCGCGGACGTGGTGGATTTCCTGAAAAACCAAATGATTGGAAATACATATAGCAGTGATATTGAGGACAAAATTAAGAACATTCAAAGTGCCGGAGGAGCAGGCGGTGCAACAGGCGGCAGCGGAAATGATACGGATGCGTATTTTGCAGAAGCAGGTAAGTTTGTGATTGAGAAGGATAAGGCATCAATTGGAATGCTGCAGCGGGTATTTAAAATAGGATTTAACAGGGCTGCGCGTATTGTTGACCAGCTTGAGGAAGCAGGTGTCGTAGGCGCTGAAGAAGGCACAAAGCCGCGGCGTATTCTGATGAGTATGGAGCAGTTTGAAAATTATTTGGAGGAAAACGGATAATAGGGAAAAAATTTTTAATAGACAGTCAGCCTGTTTAATGTTATTCTTAAAGAATAAGAAAAATGGTAGCTTATGTCTGTATGCAGACTTGCAGGCGAAAGGAGATAGGGGATTTTTATGAAATCTGATATTGAAATTGCGCAGAATGCCAAGCTGCTTCCGATTACGGAGGTTGCAAAGGCGCTTGAGATAGATGAGGATGATCTGGAGCTTTATGGGAAATATAAGGCGAAGATATCGGACGGATATTTAAAAAAGATAGAAAACAATCAAAACGGAAAGCTGATTCTTGTGACGGCAATTAATCCGACACCTGCCGGAGAGGGAAAGACGACCACCAGTGTCGGGTTGGGGCAGGCGCTTGGACGGCTTGGCAAAAAGGCGGTGATTGCGCTTAGGGAGCCATCCCTTGGCCCGTGCTTTGGCGTTAAGGGTGGGGCTGCAGGCGGCGGAATGGCGCAGCTTGTGCCGATGGAGGATTTGAATCTTCATTTTACGGGGGATTTCCATGCGATTACGGCTGCCAATAATCTTTGTGCCGCGCTGCTGGATAATCATATCCAACAGGGAAACGAGCTTAGGATTGATACAAGGCAGATTGTGTGGAAACGCTGTATTGATATGAATGACAGGGTCCTTCGCAACATTGTGGTCGGAATGGGCAGTAAAATGGACGGTTTTGTGAGGGAGGATCACTTTGTCATTACGGTAGCGTCGGAAATCATGGCGGTGCTGTGTCTGGCAGAGGATATGGAGGACTTGAAAAAACGTCTTGACAGAATGATTGTCGCGTATGATTTTGACGGAAATCCGGTAACTGCGGGACAGTTAAAGGCAACTGGCGCGATGGCGGCGCTTTTGAAGGATGCCATGAAACCGAATTTAATACAGACGTTGGAACACACTCCGGCAATTGTACATGGCGGTCCGTTTGCAAATATTGCACATGGATGCAATAGTGTGCGCGCAACAAAGGCGGCACTGAAAATGGCGGATTATGTTGTGACGGAGGCGGGATTCGGGGCGGATTTAGGCGCGGAAAAGTTTTTTGATATTAAATGCCGTCAGGCGGGACTTACGCCTGATGCCGTGGTGCTCGTTGCCACAATCCGCGCACTTAAATATAACGGGGGCGTTTCCAAGGACAGCCTGAATCATGAAAATCCTGCTGCTTTGGAGCGGGGAATTGTAAACCTTGAAAAGCATATTGAGAACTTACATAAATATGGCGTTCCTGTAGTAGTGACGCTGAATGCGTTTGTGTCGGATACGCAGGCTGAAATCCTTTTTGTGAAAAAATTTTGCAATGACAGAAACTGCGACTTTGCGGTTTCGAAAGTGTGGGAACAGGGCGGAGAGGGCGGAATAGAGCTTGCCAATGCCGTGCTTAACACACTTGAGACGAAGCAGAGTCATTTTTCCCCGATATATGGCAGCCAGCTTTCGATTGTTGAGAAGATTATACGGATATCAAAGGAAATCTATGGTGCGCAGGATGCGGCATTTACCTCTGCGGCTGTCAAACAGATTGAAAAGCTTGAAAAAATGGGGTTTGGGAATCTGCCGGTTTGTATGGCAAAGAACCAGTATTCCCTTTCAGATGACCCAACGCTTCTTGGCAGACCAAAGGGTTTTACAATAAATGTAAGGGAAGTATACGTGTCTGCGGGAGCAGGCTTTATCGTTGTGCTTACAGGGGCGGTTATGACGATGCCCGGGCTTCCAAAGGAGCCGGCGGCATATCAGATTGACGTGACGGATGATGGTGTCATAACAGGATTATTTTAGAGGAGTTTGTAAAGCATGAAATGCCCAAAATGTGGAAATGAGCTGGACGAGGGAAAATTGCTTTGCGAAAAATGCGGTGAAGAGATAAAGTATGTACCCGATTTTGATATTGAGCTTGAGAATCAGCTCAAGGAATCCATTTCGACGATGATGGAAGATATGATGGAGGAGTTTGCACAGGAGGAACACCAAAAGAACGAGGATGGTTTTGGGGACTTTGAGACAGACGATGATATCAAGGATGAATTTCGGGACTATTTTCCCAAAAAACGGATAAAGTTTCAGAATGATAAGATTATCATTATTACGGTAATTGCCGCTGCCGTGTTTATGGTTGGCGTGGCAGCGGCTGCAATGCTGGTTCAGAACAGGGAACACTCGTATGAGTACCAGTATGAAAAAGCGGTCAGATGTGCGGCGCAAAAGGACTATAATGAGGCGGTCAGCCATTTGGAGAGGGCTTTGGCGCTTGATGATTCGCAGACAGATGCAAGGGTGCTGCTGGCTCAGTATTATGACAAAAACGATATGCGTGAAAGCGCATGTTCTGTTTTAAATGAAATTCTGATACAGAAAAAAGAGTACCCCGGGCGGGATGAAGTGTATGATATGCTTCTTTCGATTTATGAGGAAGAGGAAGAATATACAAAGATGGGGGAATTGCTTGCGCAGTGCGATGTGGCAAGAATTGTGTCGAAATATAATAAATATGCGGCGCTGCCGCCAAGGTTTAATAAGGAGGGCGGCACGTATGAGGAGCTGATTTCCATCACACTGGAGGGAAATACACAGGGGTATGTCTATTATACACTGGACGGTTCGTCCCCGACGCTGCATTCTCCCGTGTATGAGACACCCATTCTTTTGGAGTCGGGGGATTATGTGGTGCGTGCGATGTTTGTAAACATGTATGGCGTTGCAAGCGGGATAGAATCACAGAGTTACCATATTAATCTGTCGGTCCCGGGGAGCCCGATTATCAGTCTTGACAGCGGTACCTATCATGAGCCGGCGCTGATAGAAGTTTATTACAGTGACGCCGCGAAAATTTATTATACGACTGACGGAAGTATTCCGGATAAAAACAGTAAACGATATGACAATCCGATTGAGCTGCCTTATGGAAGGAGCAATTTTTCCTTTATTGCGATTGACGAATCGGGACTTGGCAGTGAGGTGGTAAGTAAGAGCTATGAGCTTTCTGTAGAGGCAAACTTTGACGCACAGCTTGCCGTACAGGTGCTTGTTAATAATCTTGTGGCAAGTGGAAGGCTTTTAAACACGCAGGGAAATGTGCCGGATAAGCTTGGGGTTAACCGGTATCGGGTGCAGACAGTCGTAAGGCTTGGGGAAGCGTTGTATTATGTGGTGTACGAAGAATATATGGATACGACGGGGCAGGCACATGACACGAATAATATTTATGCGGTGGATGTCAATACTGCTGACCTGTATAAGGCGTATAAGGTGGATGAAGGGGAATACAATTTACAGCCTTTTGGTGAATAAGGTTGTGAAGATGCGTTTTTTCCTTTATAATAATAACGATGTATGAACAAATATCAAGACGAAAGGTATGGTGATTTTCTGATGTACAAAATTTTGGAGGCAAAAGAGCTTGCTGCCAACATCTACTTCATGGAAGTGGAAGCACCGCGTGTGGCAAAAAACTGTCAGCCTGGACAGTTTGTAATTGTGAGAATGGATAAGGATGGGGAGCGGATTCCGCTGACCATTTGTGACTATGATAGAGAAAAAGGTACGATAACGATTGTATTTCAGACAGTAGGTGCCGAAACGACAAGAATGGCGGCGTTAAAGGCGGGTGATGCGTTTCATGATTTTGTAGGACCGCTTGGCCGTGCGTCAGAGCTTGTCGGTGAGGACAGGGAAGTGCTTGCAAAGAAGAAGATTTTGTTTGTGGCGGGCGGTGTCGGTACGGCTCCGGTTTATCCGCAGGTGAAGTGGCTGAATGAACAAGGCGTTGCGGCAGACGTGATTGTAGGCGCAAAGACGCAGGAACTTTTGATTTTAGAGAAGGAAATGGAGGCTGTCGCGGGCAATCTTTACGTGACGACGGATGATGGCTCATACGGACGTAAGGGTATGGTGACACAGACCATTCAGGATTTGGTGGATGAAGGCAAAAAATATGATGTCTGTATTGCGATTGGTCCGATGATTATGATGAAATTTGTCTGTAAGCTTACCAGGGAGCTCGGCATTCCTACGGTTGTCAGCTTAAATCCGATTATGGTTGACGGTACGGGAATGTGCGGAGCGTGCCGTGTGACGGTAGGGAATGAGGTGAAGTTTGCGTGCGTAGACGGTCCGGAATTTGACGGACATCTTGTGAACTTTGACGAGGCGATGAAGCGCCAGCAGATTTATAAGACGGAAGAAGGAAGGGCGATGCTTAGATTGCAGGAAGGCGATACACATCATGGCGGATGTGGTCAGTGCGGAGGTGACAAATAAGATGGATGTTTTAAATAAGATACCGGTACGGGAACAGGAGGCGTCAGTAAGGGCGCAGAATTTTGAAGAGGTATGCCTCGGATATAACCAGGAGGAGGCAATGGAGGAGGCGGTGCGCTGCATTAATTGTAAGAATGCGCAGTGCATTAAGGGCTGTCCGGTTGCGATTAACATTCCCGCTTTTATTGAGCAGGTAAAGAATGGGGATATTGCAGAGGCTTACAGAATTATCAGCGAGTCGTCATCGCTTCCGGCAGTGTGCGGACGTGTTTGCCCGCAGGAAAGCCAGTGTGAGGGAAAATGCATCAGGGGAATTAAGGGCGATCCGATTTCAATTGGAAAGCTGGAACGTTTTGTGGCTGACTGGGCGAGTCAAAATGGGATAAAGCCTGAGCCTGCAAAGGAGAAGAACGGCAAAAAGGTTGCTGTGATTGGTTCCGGTCCGGCGGGGCTTACGTGTGCGGGCGATTTGGCGAAGCTGGGGTATGATGTGACTATTTTTGAGGCGCTTCACGAGGCGGGCGGTGTGCTTGTTTACGGTATTCCGGAGTTCCGTCTTCCGAAGGAGGATGTGGTGGCGAAGGAAATCGCAAATGTGGAATCACTTGGCGTGAAGATTGAAAAGAATGTCATTGTCGGAAAATCGGTAACGATTGATGAACTGATGTCGGATGAAGGCTTTGAGGCGGTATTTATTGGTTCGGGAGCAGGACTTCCAAAATTTATGGGAATTCCCGGAGAGAATGCAAACGGTGTATTTTCCGCAAATGAATATCTTACACGAAGCAATTTGATGAAGGCGTTTAATGAAGATTCCAATACGCCGATTATGCGTGGTAAGAAGGTTGCGGTTGTCGGCGGTGGAAACGTGGCGATGGATGCGGCGAGAACGGCTTTGCGTCTTGGCGCGGAGGTACATATCGTGTACAGACGAAGCGAGGAAGAGCTTCCCGCGAGAGTGGAGGAGGTGCACCATGCAAAGGAGGAGGGCATTATTTTTGACCTTCTGACCAATCCGGTGGAAATTCTTGAGGATGAAAATAACTGGGTGCGTGGGATGAAGTGCATTAAGATGGAGCTTGGGGAGCCTGACGCATCCGGAAGAAGGCGTCCGGTGGAAATTCCTGGAAGTGAATTCGAGATGGAGCTTGATACGGTGATTATGTCGCTTGGCACGTCGCCAAATCCGCTGATTTCTTCTACGACGGAAGGTTTGGAGACAAACAAGTGGAAGTGTATTGTTGCGGATGAGGAGTTTGGAAGGACGACAAAGGAAGGCGTTTTTGCAGGCGGAGACGCGGTGACGGGTGCTGCTACGGTTATTCTTGCAATGGGTGCGGGGAAGGCTGCGGCAAAGGGTATTCATGAGTATTTATCCGGAAAATAAAGAGGGACTAACAAAATGGTTTATCAGGATAAAAAGGCGAAGGCAGAGGACTTTAAAAGCTCTGCCTATACGCTTTTATTAGTGGGAATAATTGGAATTGCTGCATTGGTGCTTTTGGAACTTGGCGTGTTCGGATTCCGGCTGGCGTCACCTCAGAAGTATATGACATACGGGGTGATGGGCGCCCTGTTCGTGATTTTCATCGTAATGGGAATGATGTCGCTTCGCTCGGCAAAGCAGTATGTTGTGCAGGCGGCTGCAGAAGATGAATTGACCAAAAGAGTCAAGATGTGGGTGCAGGAAACGCTTACGGCAAAGTCCATAATGGAAGCTGTATATTTTGAAGAGGATACAACGGACGAGGAAAAATATTTTAAATATTTTGAATATCTTAAAGCTGCTGTCATACAGGAGTTTGGGACGATGAATAACTCTTATCTTGAAGCTGTCTGTGAGGAGTTATATGCAGACCTTTTTGAAAATGGTGGGCAGGAATGAATATTACGCTCGTTACGGTAGGCAAAATAAAGGAAAACTATTTTAGGGAGGCAATTGCGGAATATCAGAAAAGGCTTTCAAGGTATTGCAGACTGGATATGATTGAGGTTGCGGATGAAAGAACGCCTGATAAAGCGTCAGAAGAGGAGGAAAACCTGATAAAGCGAAAGG
Source organism: Lachnospiraceae bacterium UBA7110 (assembly GCA_002492295.1). GTDB lineage: Bacteria > Bacillota > Clostridia > Lachnospirales > Lachnospiraceae > COE1. The sequence goes on along the minus strand of DKYC01000109.1, from coordinate 27,336 downwards.
AAGCGGAACGGGTTTTGAGGCATGTGAAAGAGGACGCATATTGTATTGCGCTTGCCATTGACGGAAAGAAGTATGATTCTGTTGCGCTTTCCAGACACCTTGACGGGCTTGTGCTTTCCGGAAAGAGCAGTCTTGTGTTTGTAATCGGAGGCTCGCTTGGTCTGCATGAAACGGTTTTAAAGCGGGCTGACGAGACGCTTAGCTTTTCGGATATGACATTTCCACACCAGCTGATGCGTGTTATTCTTTTGGAACAGCTGTACCGGTGTTACCGCATCAGCAAGCATGAGCCGTATCATAAATAAGTGCGAAGGGTGAACAAAATATAGAAAGGACGGGATTATTCCCAAAGAAAAGAGATGAGGAAAGAAAAAAACAGAAATTCGTTTTCGGGTTCAATTGGCTTTGTGTTAACGGCGGCAGGAAGTGCGGTCGGATTAGGAAATATTTGGAGGTTTCCGTATTTGGCAGCAAAAGACGGCGGCGGACTTTTTCTAGTGATTTATTTGTTCCTGGCGATTACCTTTGGCTTTACGCTGCTTACGACGGAAATTGCAATCGGCAGAAAGACAAAGCAAAGTCCGCTGACAGCATATGGGAAGCTTAGGCCAAAGTGGGGCTTTCTTGGTGTTCTGGCGTGTCTTGTCCCGGTTATCATCATGCCATATTATTGTGTAATCGGCGGCTGGGTAGTCAAGTATTTCCTGGCATATCTGACAGGCAGTGGAGCGGATACGGCGCAGGACAGCTATTTTACCGGATTTATTACAGGGCAGTGGCAGCCGGTTGTGCTGATGGCGGTGTTCCTGTTTATGGTGGCATTTGTGATTTTTCGGGGCGTTAATAAAGGAATTGAGATGTCTTCTAAGGTGCTTATGCCGTTGCTGCTTCTGCTTGTAATCGGAATTGCGGCATTTTCCCTGACCATTCATTTTACGGATGATGCGGGTTTGACAAGGACGGGAATGCAAGGCTTAAGGATTTATGTGATTCCGAATTTGGAGGGTATGACGGTACAGGGATTTTTCACGGTACTGCTTGACGCGATGGGGCAATTGTTTTTCAGCCTGAGTGTTGCGATGGGTATTATGGTTGCGTATGGTTCTTATGTTAAGGATGATGCCAATCTGGTGAAGTCAATTAATCAGATTGAAATATTTGATACGGCAGTTGCGTTTTTGGCAGGGGTTATGATTATTCCGGCGGTATTTACGTTTATGGGCAGGGAAGGCATGGCGGCGTCGGGACCAAGCCTGATGTTTGTTTCGCTGCCGAAGGTTTTTGACGCGATGGGAAAAGTCGGGAATGTGGTAGGCTGTCTGTTTTTTGCAATGGTTCTGTTTGCGGCATTGACGAGCGCTGTATCAATCATGGAGGCGGTTGTTTCAAGCTTTATGGACAGGTTCCATATGTCGCGCAGGCGTGCGACCGTGCTTGAGGCGTTAATCGCGCTTGTGGGCGGTATTATCGTGTGCCTTGGATACAATTTATGGTACTTTGAGGTAAAGCTGCCAAACGGAGCGGCTGCGCAGATTTTGGATATTATGGATTATGTCAGCAATAACCTGCTGATGCCGCTTGTGGCAATCGGAACGTGTCTGCTGATTGGATGGGTGTTGAAGCCGATAACGGTTATTGAGGAAGTGGAAAAATCCGGTTGTAAATTTGGCAGACGGAAGTTGTATCTTGTGATGATCCGGTACATTGCGCCGGTACTGCTGGTAATTTTGCTGTTAAAATCAATAGGAATTCTGACAATTATCTAGGAAGCTTTTGGCAGACGGAAAGGGGGATTTGTTATGAGGATGTACGACCTGATTATGAAAAAGAGAAACGGCGGAGCACTTTCTGAGGATGAAATTGCGTTTATGGTGAAGGGGTATACGAACGGTGAAATACCGGACTATCAAATGTCGGCAATGATGATGGCGATTTATTTTCAGGGAATGGACGAAACTGAGACGCTTTCCCTTACGATGGCGATGGCAAAAAGCGGGGATATGCTTGACTTAAGCGAAATTAGCGGCGTGAAGGTTGACAAGCATTCTACAGGCGGCGTGGGAGATAAAACTTCGCTTGTGCTCACGCCAATGGTGGCGGCACTTGGTGTGCCTGTGGCAAAGATGAGCGGAAGGGGACTTGGACATACAGGAGGCACGATTGACAAACTGGAGAGCTTCACGGGCTTTTCTACAGTGATATCGGAGGAACAGTTTAAGGAAAATGTGAACCGGATTGGAATCGCGATTATGGGACAGACAGCAGATCTTGCGCCTGCGGACAAAAAGCTCTATGCGCTTCGGGATGTTACTGCGACAGTCGATAATATGTCATTAATTGCTTCGTCGATTATGAGCAAAAAGCTTGCGGCGGGAGCAGACGCGATTGTTCTTGACGTAAAGACGGGAAGCGGCGCGTTCATGAAGACGCAGGAAGAGTCGTTCGGGCTTGCAAACGCGATGGTGAAAATTGGAACAGGCGCGGGAAGAAACACGGTTGCGGTTGTTTCGGATATGGACCAGCCGCTTGGTTTTGCGGTCGGGAATGCGCTTGAGGTGAAGGAAGCGGTGGCCACGTTAAACGGAGAAGGTCCGGATGATTTGGAGGAGCTTTGTCTGACGCTTGGCTCTTATATGGTCGTTGCGGCCAAAAAAGCAACAGATGTTGGGGAAGCAAGAGAAATGCTGAAAAAGTGCATTGAGGATAAGAGCGCATTAAGGAAACTTGCGGAGTTTATTGAGGCACAGGGCGGCGATAAGGAGCTTGTGTATCACACGGACAGGCTTCCCAAAGCGTCAATGATTGAGGAAATTGCATCCCCTGCGGAGGGGTATGTGCAGAATATCGTATGTGATGAAATCGGCATCTGCTCGTTAATTCTTGGCGGCGGACGTGAGACGAAGGAGAGTGTGATTGACCTGTCGGTTGGTCTGGTGTTGCATAAAAAAGTTGGGGATTATGTGAGGCAGGGAGAGTCCCTTGCCACAATCCATGCAAATGACAGGGAAAAATTAAATGCCGCAAAGCAACGGTTTTTAAATGCTTATACAATAAATGACACTCCTGTCACAAAAAAACCGCTCATTCGGGGAATAGTAACAAGATAGCTTACATAAAATGAAGTATAGAAAACCTATACTTCATTTTTATTTGGAGCGATATGAACAGACGTGATGTGTTTCGACAGGATATGATAAGTGCGGGAGAACGCTTTGCGGATGCGTTTTCACTGCCTAAGGATATGGTGGTGAATGCGACACTCATCCATATGATTGGGAAGTCCGATGTGTTTGTGGAAAACTTTAAGGGTATTATTTCTTATACCTGCCACGAGATTGTTGTAAAGGGGTATGGGATTAAATTCTGCGTGTGCGGTGAATGTCTTTTAATCGAGCACTACTGCAATGACGATATGAAAATATCGGGACAGATTCATGAAGTAAGGGTAATAAGAGAGGCATGAGGTGAGGCTCTTGCAGAACAACTATATCCGTTATATAAAGGGCTGCCTTATCATTCGGCTTGGCGGCGATTATTTAGAGCGTTTTTTTAATATGTGCAGGCAGCATGACATTGATCTGTGGAATATAAAGAGGGAAAATGATGCCTGCATGTGTGAGGTGTATGCTGCGGATTTTAAAAAGCTTGTCCCGTTTTTGAAAAAAACCGGGACGCGGGCGCATGTCGTAAAAAAGAGTGGACTGCCGTTTTATATTCCTTTTCTCAAAAAAAGGATTATTTTTTTTGTGGGAGTGGCAGCATGTCTTGGTATGCTGAATTTTGTGACGGACTATGTATGGGCGATTGAGTATGTGGGGAATCTGCAGATCAGTGACGATGAACTGACGGATTTTTTGGAGGAGGAGCATATTCACTACGGGATAAAAAAAGACAGTATCAACTGTGAGGAGGAGGAAAAAAGTCTGCGCGAACGGTTTGCGAATGTTACATGGACATCGATTTATTTTGAGGGAACAAAGCTGTATGTGGAGGTCAAGGAAAATGAAAAGTCGGAGCCGGTGGAGATAAAGATGAAAGGGACGGATATCGTCGCAAACGAGGGCGGTGTCATTACATCAATAATTACGAGAAACGGTGTGCCGATGGTAAAGGCAGGGGACAGTGTGGACGAGGGGGATGTGCTTGTCTCGGGGAGCGTGCCGGTATATGATGAAAACCTGTTGATTGCGGGATATCAGATTTATGATGCCGATGCCGACATCCAAATCCGCACGCCGATTTCGTATAAGGATACCATCAAAAAGAGCTATCCTGTCATTTGTTATACGGGAAATGACACATGTGTCAGTTTTTTGGAGGCGTTTGGGAGGCATATGGATACCATGCCGCTCCATGATTTTTTCCTGGGAAGAAAAAATTCCTCCTGTGAAACCGTTACCGAGAAGAGACAGCTTGTGCTTTTGGATAATATTTATCTTCCGGTTTACTATGGTAAAACCAGTAAAAAAGAGTATTATATAAAATATATGACATATACGGACGAGGAGATGGAGGCACTGCTTTTAAAGCAGTTTGAAAAATTTATTTTTTCTTTACACCAAAAAGGGGTAGAAATTGTTGAAAAAGATGTTAAAATAGTAGAGAATAGGGATGGAATGGAAATAAGTGGTGATTTGCTCGTGCTAAAGTCCACCGGAGTGAATGTGGATATTGGGGCGGTGCAGAGTGAAGATGAAACCATAGGGGAGTAAAGCGTGAGGGATAAATCTTTTACGCACTGGTTTGTGCGATTGCAAACCTGGTGACGTGGATAAATGGGGGTTATACAGTTGGACAATTTTCAGTTGGGGATGCAGATTGACGCGGAGCATATGCGCAATATTTTCGGGAATAACGATGCGTACATCAGACAGATAGAGGAGGAGCTAAAGGTTGTTATCACAGACAGAAACGGGGAGGTACGGATTAGCGGGGAACAGGCAGCAGTCAACAAGGCGGCAAGGCTGATAAATGAGCTGGCGGAGCTTTCCAAACGTGGAAATACCATAGAGCAGCAGAGCGTAACGTATGGTCTGGAGCTTTCCCATGCCGCGCAGGAGGAGGAGCTTTTGGAGATGGATGCGGACTGCATCTGCCATACCATGTCGGGAAAGCCGATTAAGCCCAAAACGGTGGGGCAGAAGCAGTATATCGAGGCAATCAGGAAAAACATGATTGTGTTCGGACTTGGACCTGCAGGAACGGGAAAGACTTATCTGGGAATGGCGATGGCAATCACGGCGTTCAAAAACCATGAGGTGGAGCGTATTATTCTTACAAGACCTGCGATTGAGGCAGGGGAAAAACTTGGGTTTCTGCCGGGCGATTTACAGAGCAAGGTAGACCCGTATTTAAGACCGCTATACGATGCACTGTATCAGATTATGGGTGCGGAGGGCTTTCAGAAAAATATGGAAAAAGGTCTGATTGAGGTTGCTCCGCTTGCGTATATGCGGGGAAGGACGCTAGACAATGCCTATATTATTTTGGACGAGGCGCAGAATACGACACCGGCGCAGATGAAGATGTTTCTGACGCGTATCGGGTTTGGGTCTAAGGTTATTATTACGGGCGATGCTTCACAAAAGGATTTGGCGGCAGGTACGCAGTCAGGGCTTGACGTGGCGCAACGGGTATTTGCAAAAATCAATGATATTGCGTTTGTGTCCCTGACCAGCAGGGACGTGGTAAGACATCCGCTTGTGCAAAAGATTGTGAAGGCGTATGAGGATTATGAGAGCAGGACCGCAGGCAGGACAAACAGTAAAAAAGGCGGCAGTGTGCGCCTAAGAACAAAATAGAAGGATTGGAACGGTATGAAAAAGAAGGAAGAAGCGCGTTGGCAGAAGGTACTTATGGTAACACTGATGTTTGTGCTGGGAATTTCGTCAGTGGGAGCGGCGGCATATCTGTATGGAAAGTCGTTTCGGGATATTTTTATGTTGCTTTTGATAGTGGCTGCCTGCCTTGGGGCAGTGGTTTTTTCGATGGTGCAGTCGTCTGTATTTGGAACGCTGCATTATGATAACGGCGGTCATTACGCGCGTTTCGTGTTCTTTTTTTTAGCTTCGACGGTTGTAGCGTGCCTGCTTCCGACTTTGGAGACGGAAGGATGGGCAGTGCCATCCCTTGCGCTTGCGCTTGCGCTGTTTTCCAATACGGTGACGGGAATTTTAGCGTATGCGGTGCTGCTGGGTATATGCGTGTATTTAGCGTCTGCCGATATCCTTGTGTTTCTGCTGTACTTTTTTATGGGGATGATTTTTGCGGTGCTGTTTGAAAAACTGGATGAGGACTATAAAACGGGCGGACCGATGTTTACCGCGATGCTTCTGTATGCGGTGGGAATGGCTGCAAAGCTGGTGTTTGAGAGCCGCGGCGTGGTATTGGAGGACAAGCTTGCCATTGCGGTCATTAATGTTTTTATCACCTTTATCATTATGCTTGCAGTGTTAAAGTTTTACTGTGCCGCGGTAATTGACAGGGAAAAGGGAAAATATTTAATGATTAATGACCAGGAATATAAGATGCTTGCAAAGTATAAGGAGGCGGACAGGCAGCTTTATTATAATGCCATACATACGGCGTATTTTGCGGAGAAAACGGCAAGGCTTCTCCATATGGACGTGGACGTGGCAAAAAACGGCGGTTATTACCACCGGATTATCGTGAGCGAATGCAAGGCGCAGGGGAAGTCGCTTGAGGAAATCTGTAAGGAAAATAAATTTCCGCCAAAGGCAGTGCAGCTTTTACAGGAATACAATTATAAGTCCCAGCCGATGAAAATGCGTGAAACGGTGGCAGTGTATATTGCGGACTGCGTGGTGTCTGCGATTATGTATCTGATTGGGAAGGACAAAGCAAAAGAAGACGGGAAAGAGGATGAGAAGGCGCAGACGGACTATGCGAAGGTTGCGCTGGGAGTGGTGCGCAGGAAAATCAACAGCGGGATATTGAATAGCAGTGACATTTCCTTATCGGATTTGGGTGGACTTGAAAAAATATATACGGGAGAAAAATTGTATTATGACTTTTTACGTAGAGAGTGAAATGGATCGGACGCTTCCGTTTGATGTGGAGAATGTGGCAGGAAGGGTCATTGGGGAGGCGCTTATTTTTGAGCAGTGCCCTTATGAGACGGAGGTGGCGGTGCTGCTTACGGACAGTGCGGGCATTCAAGCCATGAATCGGGAATTTCGGGGGATGGACAGACCTACGGACGTGCTTTCTTTTCCGAATGTGGATTATGGGGCGCCTGCCGATTTCTCAGGAATTGAAGAGATGGCAGAGGATTATTTTAATCCCGAGAGCGGGGCGCTTTGTCTTGGGGATATTGTGGTAAACGTGGATAAGGTTTATGAGCAGGCTTTGGAATACGGGCATTCCCTTATGCGGGAATATGCATTTTTGATTGCACACAGTATGCTTCACTTGCTTGGGTATGACCATATGGAACCCGGTGAGGCTGCGGTGATGGAGGATAAGCAGGAGGAAATCCTAAAAAGACTTGGTATTACGAGAGAAGCATAACAGCTGGATGGGGGTTATACATGAAAACGACAAAAAAGACAAAGTCGAATTTTATTATGCAGGGCAGCATCCTTGCGGCGGCAGGGATTATTTCCCGGATTATCGGGCTTGCAAGACGCTTTCCGATGGAGCATATTATCGGGGATAAGGGAAACGGGTATTACGGCGTGGCGTATGAGGTTTACGCGATGATGCTGATTATCTCCTGTTACAGCCTGCCGCTTGCCGTGTCAAAGGTGGTTTCCGCGAAAATGAGCAGACGGCAGTATAAAAGCGCTGAGCGCGCATTTTGGTGCGCGATGATGTTTGCGGTCGCAGCGGGGGGAATTACGTTTTTTGTATGCGAGGCATTCGGGGATGCGCTTGCTTCGGCGATGCATGAGCCGATGAGTGCGCTGGCGCTTAAGGTACTGGGTCCCGCACTTTTGATTGTTTCCGTTATGGGGGTGCTCAGGGGCTATTTCCAGGGACTTGGAACGATGGTGCCGACGGCGGTTTCACAGATACTTGAACAGATATTTGTCCTGATTGGAAGTATCGTAGGGGCTTCGTTTCTGTTTGATTATGGCGGAAAAGTCGGAGTGCTTCACCACAATGAGGATTTTGCCCCGGCGTACGGCGCGGCAGGCGCGTCGATTGGTCCGGTAATTGGTTCCGCAATCGGGCTTATTTTCCTACTGCTCATTTTTTCCGCGTACAGAAAGGGTACAAAGGCGCAGCGCGTAAAAAGCGCAGGGCAGAAGGCGGATAGCTACGGACAGATTTTCAGACTCATTCTCCTGACGATTTTGCCGGTGCTTTTAAGCACGACGGTCTACAATATCAGCAATGTGCTTGATATCAATATTTATAACAGTGTGATGGTGCAAAAAGGGCTCTCGGATGTCAAGGCATACAACGTGGGGGTATACTCCGGAAAGTACAGGGTGCTTGTGAATGTGCCGATTGCGCTTGCAAACGCGATGTGCTCGTCGATTGTGCCGGTGCTTACGGGACTGATGCAGAGGGAGGAGTATGGGCAGGCAAAGGAGCGGATAAGCCAGGCAATGCGCTTTACCATGCTTGTGGCGATTCCAAGTGCGGTAGGGCTTGCGGTTCTTGCCCGTCCGATTATTTCGACACTTTACCGTGGGGAGATTGACATGGCGGTGAATATGCTTCATATCGGTTCGGTATCGGTAGTGTTTTACACAATGTCAACGCTGACAAACGGTGTGCTGCAGGGAATTAACCGGATGCGGATTCCCGTAAGAAATGCGGCGATTGCGCTTGTGGTCCATATCGCGTTTTTGTATTTTGCCTTACAGCTTGATGTGGGGATTAATGCGCTGGTTTATGCAAACATCCTGTTTGCGGTGATTGTCTGTGTGCTGAATGCGCTTGCCATCCGCAAATATTTAAGATATAAGCAGGAGTATGTGAAAACCTTTGTGGTTCCCGCGATAGCAGCGGTGATTATGGGTATCGTGATTGGTGTGATAGGGATGCTTTTATCAAAGCTTGCGGGAAATCTGATTACCGTGCTTCTCGGCATTGTGATTGGCGTGGTGGTCTATTTTGTGGTGATGATTTTATTAAAGGGAGTCAATGAGCATGATTTGAGAAAGATGCCCGGAGGACGAACCGTTCTTTCCATTGCAAAACGATTGCGGCTGATGTAGATGTGGCACCATGAATGAATAAAATTGAAAAATAAGCTGATACTATATCAAAGACGCCTGATATTTAAGAGTTGGATGGAGGCTGATGATGAAAAAAGGGTATAAGATTGGCTTATTTTTTGTATGTATAATGATTATCGTGCTTGTGGCTGTACTCGTGTGGAAACGACATACAATGAGCGGTTTTCCAAATGAAAATGCACAAAATAACGACAGTACCGAGCGCGGCGGAATGGGCGCAGGGAGTATGGGGGCGGACCAGCCGGATAATCAGAATGGAATGTATATGCAGGATTTGCAGGCACAGAGTATCAATATGGTGACGACCTGTGATACCATCTGTGTGTATGAAAACATTGATAAAAAAGACGGTGCCGTATCGACGGAGGAGGGAAAGCTTCCGGCAAAGTATATCGGGCTTACGAGGGAGCAGCTTGAAGCAGCCCTATTACAGGACAGCCAAACGATGACGCTTGAGGATAAGGAAAAGGGATTTAAGTCACAGCATTTGGAGCTTTTTTCGGCGGACCGGATTAAGGTGTTGAGAATCTATGATACTTCCAAGGAGTCATCAGGGTTTTACATTATGGAGGTTGACGGGGAAATCGGGGTTTACCGTGAAGATAAGGAAACACTGTATTTCAGGACAGGGCTTGACCCGAAATCACTTCCCGCGGATGTACTGAATGAGGTCAGGGAAGGAAAATACATGGATACGGAGCTTCAGGTGTACCATTTTTTGGAGTCATACAGCAGCTAGAAAGAGGAAATAGGGATGCGTAAAGTGATAGTAGTGGGCGGCGGTGCGAGCGGTCTTACGGCGGCGATATTTGCGGCGCGAAACGGTCAGCAGGTGACAATTCTTGAGCATAAGGACCGGGTTGGGAAAAAGATTCTGATGACTGGGAACGGTAAATGTAATCTCACCAACACGAATGATTTTCGCGGAAAATATTACAGCAGTAATCAAAAGTCGCTTCAAAGGATTTATGACACGCTTGTCCGTTTTGGGGCGGACGATACGAGGGCGTTTTTTGAGAAAATGGGACTGTACACAAAAGAGAAAAAGGACGGCGGCGTTTATCCTGTTTCGGAGCAGGCATCGGCGGTGCTGGATGTGCTGCGGGGCGAGTGCGAGCGGCTTGGCGTGCAGGTGAGAACAGGCTGTGAGGTGTGCGGTATTGCGCCCCAAAAACAGGACCGAAATGTGAGGGCTGTCTGTCAGGGGAAAGACGGGAAAAAGAGACAGGCAACGTTTTCTTATGATAAACTGATTTTGGCGGCAGGCGGGAAGGCAGCTCCTGTATCCGGCTCGGATGGTTCGGGGTATTTGCTTGCGGCTTCGCTTGGACATAGCGTGGTTAAGCCGCTTCCGGCGTTAGTACAGCTTCGGTGTGCGGGCGGCTTTTTTAAGTCTGTGTCGGGCGTGCGGGCGCAGGCGGGACTGACGCTTTACATAGAGGGCAGGGCGGCTGCCTTCGAGGAAGGGGAGCTGCAATTGACGGATTACGGCATTTCGGGAATACCGGTGTTCCAGTTCAGCCGTATGGCGGCGAGGGCTTTAGATGCAGGGAAGGCTTGCGAAGTGGGGATTGATTTTCTTCCCTATGTGCAGGAGACGGACAGGGATTGTTTCGCGCAAAAAAATGCGGATGATGCGGCGTTTGGTTACAAGACGGTGGAGGCGCTTCTGGCAGGAATGGTGCATAAGAAGGTTGCATCGATGATTTGCAGGAAGCATAAAACGGGCGCGGATTTGACGGTGGTGCAGGCGGGGAAAGATGCGGTGCTTGGATGCATTTACGAACTGTTTGACTTTAGGGTGAAGATAGTCGGAACGAACCCGTTTGAGAATGCGCAGGTGTGCAGCGGAGGCGTGCCGATTGGCGAGGTGGATGACTGTTTTGCGTCGAAGCTGTGTAAGGATGTGTATCTTATAGGGGAGCTTTTGGACTGCGACGGGATTTGCGGAGGTTATAATTTACAATGGGCGTGGGCTACGGGTGCAATCGCGGGGGCGAGCGTGTAGCTGTATGTCCGTGTCAAGATGGCTGAAAGATACAGTATAGAGGTGTGGCATTTGGCAAAGTGTAAGGATAAGCGGAATGGAGATGGAAAATGATAGCAGTAAACCAGTTAAAGATTGAGATGCGTTTTGATGATAAAAAAGCGGCTGCGGTTGAGGAAGCTGCGCTGCGGAAAAAAACGGCAAAAGTATTGGGAATACCGGATGCGCAAATCCGTGAGATTATGATATTAAAGCATTCGATTGATGCGCGCAAAAAGCCAAGACTGTTTCATGTATATACGCTTGGTGTCTGCCTTAAAGGAAAATTGCAGGAGGAGCAGGCGGTCAAACGGAGCAGGAATGCGAATGTTGCATTGTTTACACCAAAACCTTACATATTTCCGGAGAGCGGCAGCGAAGCGCTTGCGGGACGTCCGGTGATTATTGGGACGGGACCGGCGGGACTGTTTTGCGGGTATATGCTTGCCAGGCACGGGTATTGTCCGATTCTTTTGGAGCGCGGTGATGACGTGGAAACGAGGACGAAGGCGGTTGAGGCGTTTTGGAAGGACGGGAAGCTTAATTTGGACTCGAATGTGCAGTTTGGGGAGGGCGGCGCAGGGACGTTCTCGGACGGGAAGCTCAATACGCTTGTAAAGGATAAGGATGGCAGAAACCGGGAGGTGCTCCGGATTTTCGTGGAATGCGGTGCGCCGTCGGAGATTTTATATGAGAGCAGACCGCATATCGGTACGGATATTTTAAGAACCGTGGTCGCGAATATGCGGGACTTTATTTTAGAACATGACGGAAGTGTCAGATTTGGGGCAAAGGTTACTGGTTTGGAGATTTCAGACGGCGCATTGACAGGCGTCCAGGTAAATGACACGGATGTCATAAAAACGCAGAATGTGGTGCTTGCAATCGGGCACAGTGCGCGGGATACGTTTGCGTATCTGCATAAAATCGGCGTGTCAATGGAGGCGAAGTCGTTTGCGGTCGGAATGCGCGTGGAGCATTCGCAGCGTCTGATAAATGAGAGCATGTACGGGGCAGAGCATGGCGCGAAACTGCCTGCCGCGCCTTATAAGCTTACGGCGCAGACAAGCGCAGGACGCGGCGTATACTCGTTTTGTATGTGCCCCGGAGGGTATGTCGTCAATGCTTCGAGCGAGGAGGGTCGGCTTGCCATCAACGGGATGAGTTATTCCGACAGGGGAAGCAAAAACGCGAACAGCGCGATTATCGTACAGGTTTCACCGGACGATTACGAGGGCAGCGGTGCGCTTTCCGGCGTGGAATTCCAGCGGCGGCTGGAGGAGCGGGCGTATGTGCTTGGAAACGGAAAAATTCCGGTGCAGTATTTCGGGGATTATGTGAAAAACGAACCTTCCGTGGAACGGGAGGAGGGGGTAAAGCCGTGCACAAAGGGGGAGTATATGTTTACAAACCTGCGGGGTCTTTTGCCTTCGTCGTGTGAGACGGCATTCCTTGAGGCGATGGAGCAGTTTGACAGGGTGATTTGCGGGTATGCGGGATCGGATACTGTTTTGGCGGGGATAGAAAGCCGCACGTCGTCCCCTGTGCGGATACACCGCGGTGCGGATTTGCAGAGCCCGTCGGTGCGGGGGCTTTACCCGTGCGGCGAGGGTGCAGGGTATGCCGGAGGAATTACTTCGGCGGCGATGGACGGAATTCTGGTGGCGGAAAAGATTGCATCGCAGTATCGGGTATTTAGATAAATCAGGGTCTTTGCTGGACTTTTCCATAAATTAGGATTAGAATGTATGTGACCTTTTGAAATATATTCGTTGGAGGAAAATACGGTGGACGAGTTACGGGCGAAATTAAAGGACAAAAAGAGGATTGTTGTGAAGATTGGTTCTTCGTCTTTACAGCATATGGAAACGGGGGATTTGGATTATACCAAGATGGATATCCTGGTGCGGGAACTTTGCAATATCCGCAATCAGGGCAAGGATGTTATTCTTGTGACATCGGGCGCAATCGGGTGCGGGAGGCGCGCGCTCCACATCAAGCCGCCGCTTACGCTTGCGCAGAAGCAGGCGTGTGCTGCAATCGGTCAGGCAAAGCTGATGACGACATATCAGAGGATTTTTTCTGAGTACAGTCATCAGGCGGCGCAGATTTTGATGACGCGCCACACGATTGTTTCGGATTTAAACAGGAGAAATGCGCAGAATACGTTTAACGAGCTATTACGTATGGAGGCAATTCCGGTTGTGAATGAAAATGATACGACTTCCACATTTGAGGTGGAGGATGTAATTGGGGATAACGATACGCTATCGGCGCTTGTTACGGCGCTTACGGGAGCGGACTTGCTTATTTTACTCTCGGATATTAATGGGCTTTACACGGATGACCCAAGACAGAATGCGGACGCGAAATTTATTAACCGCGTCGACGCGCTGACAGACGAACTTATCCGTATGGGTAAGGGGACGACAGGCAGCAGTGTCGGTACGGGCGGTATGGAAACGAAGCTTACGGCGGCTAAAATCGCGACGTATTCCGGTGCGGATATGGTCATTGCAAACGGTGCGGATGTGCGGGTCATTCACCGTATCATGGAAGGCAGGAATTACGGGACGATTTTTAAGGCAAACAAAAATGCGGACTTTGATTATGCCGCATTTATTGAAGAACTGCATAAATAGCTGCAGTAATATAATTTTTTTATTCCCGGTATGTGACAACAACATCATTTTCCAAAATCACGGTTTTTCCGTCCGGTATCAGCGTCTCTTCCCCGCGGATAATCATGGCAATCAGTTCATCCGGCGCAAGGCTAAGCTCGGAAATGCAGTGATTGCACCAATTGTTATCGCTGCCAATCCGCGTTTCAATGAGCTGCTCACTGTCGCTTGGTTCATAGGCAGGGACGCTTAAAATAATCGTGTCGTTTGCCAAAATCCGCGTGTCTCCTTTTGTAATAATCGTTTCATGGTTGCGCTTTATCATCAGTGCAAGCGATCCGGTCGGAAAGTTGACTTCACGCACAAGTCTGTTTTCATAATTATGACCTTTTGGAATAAACATCCGCATAAGCGTAATCGCGGAGTCCTCCTGATAATCGTTGAACGTTTTCCTGACATCGGCGTTATCGTCAAGCATATTGAGCTTTGACGCTACATTGGGCAGAAGCGTGCCCTGCACCGCCACGGAAAAAAGGGATACCATAAAGACAATATGAAATAAATTGTGGGGCATGACAATGCCGCTTGCCACTGCCATAATTGCAAATACGGACGAGGAGGCGCCGCGCAGTCCTGCCCAGGATACTAAAAGACACTGCCGTGCAGAACAGCGAAAAGGCTTTAGCAGTAAGAACACTGCCGCAGGACGCGCAATCAGCGTCAGGATTGCAGTAATAATGAGCGCGGAAGGGATAATTGCCGGCATTTGGTGCGGGAATGTCAAAAGCCCTAACAGAAAGAAAATTAATATCTGTGCAAGCGTGGTGACACCATCGAAAAATGGGATGAGTGTCGCTTTGTTTTTGATAGGGCTGTTTCCGATGAGAATTCCCATAATATAGACACTCAGATAGGCATTTCCGCCCGAAAGCTGAGACAATGCATAGCAGATTAGCAGCATTGCAACCATAAAAATTGTGTCAAGTCCTTCTGAGATTAAGCTCGTTTCCCGAAGCAGTCTGATTGTCAGAAATGCAAAAGCGGCACCAATAAAAGTACCGAATGCAAGTTGTAAAATAATCTGCTGCAAAATATGCTCGGCTTTTCCGGCACAAATCATTTCGATTGCGATAAAAGTGAGCATATATGCCATGGGGTCGTTACTTCCGCTTTCCATTTCAAGCAGTGAAGCGCTGCCGTCTCTCAAGTTCAGCTTTTTCATACGCAGTATGGCAAACACGCTTGCAGCGTCTGTGGAGCCGAGTACTGCTCCAACCAGAAAGCTTTCCATCCAGGTATATCCGAGAAAGAGCCGCACAAATAACGCAGTTACGACAGCAGTGACAGCTACACCGATGGTTGATAACAGTATGGATTTTACAGCCACGCTTTTGGCAGCCTGCCATTTGAGGTTGAAACCGCCGTAAAACATGATAAAAAGCAGTGCGATAGAGCAGATGTCCTCGGCAAGCCTGTAATTGTCAAATGGTATTTTTAAAATTCCGTCGCTTCCAAAAAGCATTCCGATAAACATAAATAAGATTAGCGCAGGCATACCGAATTTGCCCGAAAATTTCTCAGCCAGAACGCAGAGCAATATTACGATTGCAACAAGCAGCAGTGTTACTGTCATGAAAATCCTCCTGTTTTTTATGTCCAAGCGGCGGCGCGCCAAAATGTGTGCTGCCGCTTGGAATTTTTGTTTTGACTAGTCGTAGAGTGATGTATGATATTTTATTTTACGGTAAACTTTATAAAAAATAACTGCAAAAAGAGATACAAGCAGGTAAAGCGTAGACAACGCGCCGGTAGCTCCTCCGATAAAAACTAAAATCCATAATCCGATATTCATATGTTAATTCTTTCCTTTCTCTGTATCATTTTTTTGATGTTTTGTGTCCGTTTTTGGGCTGCCGCCAATTTCATAAATGCACGTAAAGACTCCGGCACCCAGAGCAATGACAACCATAATTCCAAATATGATGTTTTCCATTTTTTCCTCCGTTTTTGAGAGAGATAATCTCCCTGATTATGCAAAGAAACGTCAAAAGCATCTGTGTTGTATAAAATTTTGGTACAACAAAAAGACGCTTTAGGCGCGTTGGTTTCATTGGATATGTCTCATATTTTAGGAATAATGTTTTTTACCGTCCTTGCGGTGAATGTATTGTAGAGTCCTTAGTCTGTATTGATTCCGGCATGAGCCCTGCAGAGAAAGGATTGTGAAGAAAATAGCAATCACGCCGGATGCGCCTGCTAAGAAAAGCAGCACTATGAGCGGATTAAGACGTATGACTGTCACGGTACGCGGATTCTGTCTTGCGAGCGTAAATTCGCCAAGTCCTGTGAGCTTGTTTTCTTCATGGTAGATGTGCGAGTTGAAGGTTCCGTTCGGTGCGCACATAACGGCAGCAGCCTGAGGAATTGTGGCATAAGAAGAAGAGGAAGCTGGGAGAGGTTCTCCGCAGTACATTCCCAATGTAAGATTGAGCATAGATATGATTAAAATAATACAAAACAACTTCGTATGTATTCTGCTCCTCATGTTACAGCTCCTTTTAACGGATTGTTGTAAAACAACTCATTATTTATAATAACAAAAGAAGAATGAATGTGCAAGAGACCACATTTACAAAAAAATTTTTCAGCTATTGAATGCAGTCCTTTGTCAATTAATTCATCTGCGATATTTATTAAAGTATTGTATACTTTAAATTGTTCATCACTCTAAAATATACCTTCTTAAACTCAAAAAAGTTTATCTGGAAGTTTCATTAGAGCAAATGTATATTTGAGTGTAAAGTCATCTAATAAGTATTTATGCCAATGCTAATGATAATGATATTCTGTGCAGCACAGCAGAAATTTTATGTGGACGGAGTGCTGAAAACATTTTATAATACGAGTATCAGATATTTATTTGATAAAGTTTTCACAATATAATCGCAGCCTGGCAGGAATGGAGGAGAACAATGAGCAGCACAAAGGAAATGGCTTATTTATGATAACAAAAGTAAGAGAGAAACGAAACCGGAATATATGAATTAATTGCTAAGGAGGTAATCTTAAATGAATGTCCTTTTAGGTAATACTTTATTGGGTTATGTGTTTACGGTTTTTAACTATGTATTTTATTGTGGCAGTCGTTTTTGCAGGAAAAAATATCAAATGCTTACGTTAGACCTGTTAGCAAAGTTATCGACTTTTGTTGCTCTGTATTGTTTGGATTCATTAAGCGGGGCATATAGCATGTTTGTCTCATTTTTAATTCTTATAGCAGCAAATATAAAAGAGCGTAAAAATGGGAGATGGTTTATTCCATATGTTATTTTCCAGTTCCTGCTGGTTGTGATAATGATTTGGAAATTTGCAGGCGTATCATCTATCTTAGTTTTTATGACATCTACAATTTCACTTTTGTCCGTATGGTGGTTAAATCCTCAAAAAATGAGAATTGCAGGAATGGCGACAAGCATATTATCCCTCCTGTATCAGATTAGCATTAAAAATTGGGCGGGATTACTTGAAATAATAGTGATATGCAGTAATGCTGCATCCTTTACAAAATATAAAAATGAGAAATGTGGTTAATGAGGGGATGCCGGCAGGAGGTTGAATGTCCGGCTTATCTGCTGTTCTGGTATGCTGTCGGTGTCACGTTATAAAGCTGCCGGAATGACTTGGTAAAATAACGCATATCCAAAAATCCGCAGGAAGCTGCAATCTCGGAGATGCTTTTTTCGGTATCACGGAGTAGGCTGGCGGCATGCTGGATGCGGCTTTGATGGATTGAAGATAGTAATGGGCAAAAAGCAGGTGTCAGGATTCTGATGCCTGCTTTTGCTGTCTATCGGTTCTTTTTGCGAAGCGCCGGTTTCTTCCAAATATTCATATGATACAAAAGATACAGAATCGCTGCGGAAATACCGTTGCTGACAACAACGCTGTACCAAATGCTGCGAACACCCATATGAAATACTTTTTCGCAGATAAATAATGTCAGGAAGCGGAATACCCAAAGCCTTGTCGCATCGATAATCATGGTAACTTCCGTGTGCCCTGTGCCTTGAAACAGTCCGCTTGTGGCATTGTGGATTCCGTTTGTCCAGCACCAGAATGCCATGATACTTAAGAAATCCGCCGCCATGCCGATTACGGCGTCATTGGAAGAAAAAATGCTGACAATGCACTTTGAAATCGGGGCGCGTGATAAAATAAAACCGCCGACAAACAGGAATACGACGCTGATATTGCGTGACAGCTTGTAGCCGTTCTGCGCCCTGTCATACTGGTTTGCGCCGACATTCTGACCGACAATGGTTGCAACGGCGGAGCCGATACCGTTTGACGGGAGTGTAATCAGTCCGTTTACCTTGTTGCCGATTCCATACGCTGCCATCGCCTGTGTACCATATTTGTAGACATTTTTGCTCATTAACAGAAAACCAAGCTGCATGGTGGATCCGCCGATTGCGGTTGGAAGACCCACGCGGAAAATAGATAGCAGCTTATCCTTCTCAAACCGCAGATGCCGGATGTCGAGATAAACCGTCTGCGTGCGCCGCGTAAGCGCCCAAAAGGCAATCAGCGCGGAGGGGACTTTCGCAAGCAGCGTTGCAAGTGCGGCACCTGCGATATTGAGATTCAGTGTAATCATCAAAAGCGGGTCTAAAATCATGTTTACTAGAATTCCAAGAAAATTCAACAGCATCGGGCGGACTGTGTCGCCCTGCGCCTGATGAATGGCATTGTATATATTAATGGTATATAGAAGCGGCATATCAAGCACGACTATCTGCAAATAGACTGTGCCATATCCAAATGTGGTACCGTCCGCACCTAGCCAGCGCACAATCGAAGGGGTGGCAGCAAAACAGGCGCCAGCGCAGACAACCGCAAAAATCATTGCGCAGGCAAAAATCTGGTTTGCCATGCTTTTTGCGTTTTCGTCGTCCTTTGCGCCAATATACTGCGCAATAAGGACAGAGCCTGCAACCGTAATTCCGGTACCGAAATTTAATATGATATTCTGCACGGGCGTTACAAGGTTGATTGCCGCAAGCTGCTCCGTGCCGATTTTCCCGAGCCAGTAGGTGTCGGTGAGGTTGTACATGGTCTGTAAAAAGGAATTAATGACAACGGGAATGGCGATGGACAGGATTGCCTGTAACATATTTCCGTTTAGGATTAAATCGCGGTTTATCTTTCTGCCTGCTTTCATTTTTATGTTTTATCCTTTCAAAGTCTCTAAATCCGGGCGTAATGCCTTATTTGCACCGGGCATGTTTTTTAATACGGATTTATCATATAACAGAATAAACGGAAATACCATCGGATTTTCGCATTATAGCATACATACGCAAAATTGTATTATAAAATGACAAGAAATTGTAAGACTTGCATAAATTTTTAGTAGCTATTTATTTTCAAATGTGTTATCGTAAAGATATATGAAAAATGTCAGGCAGTTTTGTGTTGCCGGACAGAATGGAGGAATTTATGAAGTACGAAGTAATCTACAAAACTTCTACAGGCTTTGTTGTTGAAATTCAGGATAACGGATATTTTTCGTCAGAGCATATGCATGAAATTTATGTAAATGGAAGTCTTGCAGAAAAAAGCGACCGGAATGTGGCAAGCGTGTTTGGGCTTGCGCCTGCGACCACGTATGAAGTGGAGCTTCGTTATGACGGGGAATCGCAGCATTTTACAGTAACGACAAACGATGAATATGTGACCTTAAACGTAAAGGATTTCGGCGCAAAGGGCGACGGGGAAACGGATGATACCTTATTTATCCAGTGCGCGATTAATGCGTGTCCAAAAGGCGGCAGGGTGTACATTCCGGAAGGTGTTTATAAGATTTATCCGCTGTTTTTAAAGAGCGACCTTGTGCTTGAGCTTGGAAAGGACGCTGTGCTTTCCGCTTTTACGGACAGGACAAAGTTTCCCATTCTGCCGGGGAAAATCGAGTGTGTTGACAAGGAGAAGGAGTATCTGCTTGGCACGTGGGAGGGCGACCCGCTTGATATGTTTGCGGGAATCATAACAGGTATTAACGTGGAGAATGTCGTAATAACGGGACAGGGAACGATTGACGGCTGTGCGACACACCAGAACTGGTGGGAGAATGCAAAGGTAAAGCGCATTGCGTGGAGACCGCGTATGATTTTCCTGAATAAATGTAAAAATGTCGTGCTTCATGGGATTACGGTACAGAACAGTCCGTCGTGGAACATCCATCCCTATTTTTCGGAGGATTTGCGGTTTATCGGTATCAGCGTACTTGGACCAAAGGATTCTCCAAATACGGACGGCTTAGATCCCGAATCATGTAAAAATGTCGAGATTGTCGGCGTTTATTTCTCGGTCGGGGACGACTGCATTGCGATTAAGTCCGGAAAGATTTACATGGGCTCGAAATACAAAACACCGTCGGAGAATCTTACCATCAGACAGTGCTGCATGAGGGACGGGCATGGTTCGATTACGATTGGAAGCGAGATGGCGGGCGGCGTTAAAAACCTGAATGTGGAGAACTGTCTGTTTCTTCATACGGACAGGGGGCTGCGTATCAAGACAAGACGCGGACGCGGTAAGGACGCGATTGTGACGGGAATCCGGTTTGAAAATATTATTATGGATCATGTGATGACGCCGGTTGTAATCAATTCGTTTTATTACTGTGATGCGGACGGGCATTCCGATTATGTGCAGTCAAAGGAATTTCATCCGGTTGACGAGCGTACGCCGTATCTTGGGGACTTTTTGTTCAAAAACCTGACGGCGGTGAACTGCCATGCGGCGGCTTCATACCTGTACGGGCTTCCGGAGCAGAAAATCCATCATGTGGTTTTTGAAAACGCGGCGTTTTCCTTTGCGGAAAATCCGACGGCAGGCATTCCTGCAATGATGGACGGCGTTGAGGAACAGACAAACACGGGAATTTTTGCAAAGAATATTGAGAAGCTGGAATTAAAAAATGTGACGGTTCAGGGGCAGTACGGTGATGCGGTTATCAGCGACGGCATTGACGAGTTTGTGCGCTAGGATATTTGAAACACTTTAAAAATGGAGGAAAAAATGGCAATAGAAATCGTAGATAAATATGTAAACGGATTGATAGACAGAAGTACACTGGACGAGCCGGTGTGGAACATTGAGAAAATCAGGGCTGGCAAGAAGGCGACATGGGACTATATTGACGGCTGTATGATTATGTCGCTGCTGGAGCTTTACAAGGTGACGAAAAATGAAAAATTCCTGAAATTTTCTGACGAATATATCGGGTACCGCGTCGAGGAGGACGGAACAATCCGCGGATATGATAAAGATGAGTTAAATCTTGACCATATTAACGAGGGGAAAAATCTTTTTACGCTTTATGATTTGACGGGTAAGGAAAAATACGCAAAGGCGACAAAAACGATTTATCAGCAGATTCTTGAAATGCCTCGTACAAAGGAAGGAAACTTTTGGCATAAAAATATTTATCCCAACCAGGTATGGCTTGACGGGTTGTATATGGCACTGCCATTCTATATGGAGTACGAGAAGCGCTTTAATGAAAAGAAGAATTATCAGGATATTTATAACCAGTTCTTTAATGTTGAGAAGTATTTAAGGGATGAAAAAACGGGGCTGTATTATCACGCGTATGATTCGGAAAAACAGATGTTTTGGGCAGATCCAGTGACCGGTCTTTCCAAGAATTTCTGGCTTAGGGCGCTTGGGTGGTTTTCAATGGCGCTGCTTGACACGCTGACACTGGCAGACGCGGGTACGCCGGAGTATGAACACTTGGCAAAGATGTACAGGGATTTAATTGATGCGATGCTTAAATACCAGTCGCCGGAGGGTATGTGGTATCAGGTGCCGAATTTCCCTGACAGGGAGAAGAATTATTTGGAGACAAGCGGCAGCTCGATTATGGCGTACTGTCTGATGAAGGGTGCGCGGCTTGGATATCTTCCGAAGGAATACAGTGCGTATGGCGTGAAGGCGTTTCATGGTATTTGTGACAAATATTTATCAGAGGTTGATGGGAATATGAGTCTTGACGGCATTTGTCTTGTGGCGGGTCTTGGACCGGCAGATAAGCTGAGGCGGGACGGGACTTATGAGTATTATATGTCAGAACCGATTGTAAAGGATGACGCAAAAGGAACAGCACCGTTCCTGCTTGCATATGCGGAGATGTGCGTGCTGGATAAAGAAGTGTAAATGCGCATAGGCATGCATATGCGGAGATGTGCGTTTTGGATAAAAAAGCATAAGTGTGCATAGGCAAAGATGCGTATACTGAAGAAATAGAGGAGAAATTGCAATTATGGAGGTAAAAAAGCTGCAGGTTTCGGCTGCGGACGGTGATACGGCGTTTTCAACGATTGGAAAGGCGCTTGAGGCTGCAAGGCAGTATGACGGCATCAAGGTTGAGATACACATTGCACCGGGCGTATATCATGAGCGGATTGTTGTAAATCAAAATCATATTTCCTTTATTGGCGCGGATGCGCATACGACAAAAATTACGTATTCCGATGCGGCGCAGGATGTGATGCCGGAGGGTGATAAACGTGGAACATTCCGGACACCGAGTGTTTTTATTGACGCGGATGATTTTTATGCCTGCCATATTTCCTTTTTGAATGAGGCGGGACAGGGCGATGCGGTCGGGCAGGCGCTTGCCGTTTATGCAGACGGGGATTGTCTTAGATTTGAGAACTGCCGGTTTGAGGGGTATCAGGACACGCTCTTTACCGCGCCGCTTCCCAAAAAGGAAAATCTGCCGGGCGGCTTTAAAGGACCAAAGGAGTTTGCGCCGCGCCGGCACGGCAGACATCTTTATAAGGACTGTTTTATCTCTGGAAACATTGATTTTATATTTGGAAGCGCCACGGCATATTTTGAGGGATGTGAACTGTTCATGCGTGACCGGAAGGATGAAGTCTGCGGCTATGTGACGGCACCGTCCACCTATGAGGGCGAACCGTACGGGTATGTATTTAACCATTGCCGTTTTACCGGGGATTGCCCGAAGGAGAGTGCGTATCTTGGCAGACCGTGGCGAAATTATGCGAAGGCGGTTGTGATGAACTCGGAAATCGGCGGGCATATCAAAAAGGAAGGCTGGCATGACTGGAATAAAAGGGACGCATGGGACACGGTGTATTTTGCGGAATACCGGAATTTCGGGGAAGGCGCCGGAAATGAGCGCGCGCCGTTTGTGCGGTTCCTTTCGGACAGCGAGGCGGCGGAATATACGCGGGAGAAGGTACTTGGATTTTAAATGGATTTAGGAGGTAGGGTATGCAGTTTGGAATAAGACTACATGATGCGGTGAAGGCTCCGCTTGAGGAACGGCTAAAGGCGGTGCAGGAGCAGGGGTTTGTCTGTGCGCACCTTGCGCTTTCCAAGGTTATCAGCGAAAATTCGGTAGCGGAAAGCGCGCTCACGCCGGGGTATGCGATGTATCTCAGGCGGCTTTTTGACCGGTACGGGCTGGATGTGGCAGTGCTTGGCTGCTATTTAAATCTTGCTAATCCGGATGACGGGAAGTTAAAGGCAATTCAGAATAAGTATATGGCAAACATCCGCTTTGCGGCGCATTTGGGTGCGGGTGTGGTTGGCACGGAAACAGGTGCGCCGAATGTTGAGTACAAGTTTGAGGAAGCCTGTTGGAATGAGGAGTCCCTGCAGATTTTTATCAACAATCTGCGCCCGGTCGTAAAATATGCGGAGCAGATGGGCGTTTTAATGGCAATTGAGCCGGTGGTAAGGCATATCGTGTGTAATCCCGTCCGTGCAAGGCGCGTGCTGGATGAGATTAATTCGCCGAATTTGCGGATTATCCTTGATCCTGTCAACCTGCTTGAGATTTATAATTATGAAAAACAGGACGAGATTTTGGATGAGGCGTTAGAGCTGCTGGGGAAAGATGTTGCCGTGCTTCATGTGAAGGATTTTCAGATAAAAGACGGAAAGCTTGTGTCGGTGCCAGTGGGGCAGGGGATGTGCCATTGGGAGCGTGTCATTCCGTATATGAAGAAGGAAAAGCCGTTTATGCACGCTACGCTGGAAAATACAAGTCCGGAGAATGCGGTGGCGGCGTTGGAACATATCAGGGCGGTTTATCGGAACAGTTAGGATTTAAAAAGAGCTTGCGCGGGCAGGCTCTTTTGCTTTCTTTAAAAATAGGGGTTGCAAGTTTGTTAAAAATATGTCAAAATGAGTGTAAAGGTAAGAAGTCGATAATTTGGCAGTCGAAGAAAGGGGTGCGGTTCGGATATGAGAGGAATTGATACACAGGTCAGGAAGACAAGGCGCGCAATATTCAGGGAGGTGGCAAATATGGCGTACCATTCCGAAAATATTGTAGACGATATGGAGGCGCTTCCGTATAAGCTGGTCGATGCGGAAAACTCACCGTATTGGGATAATATTTACCGGGAACGGGAGATTGTGCGTGAGCGTACAAGACTTGCGATGGGAATGTCGCCGCGTCCGGAGGATGAGCCGGTTCCGGTCAGTCAGGGCGTGGAGGAAAGCAATATTGATGAAAAATATTATGAGCCGCCTTTGATGCAGGTGATTGCATCGGCGTGCAATGCGTGCGCGGAGAATAAATATGAGGTGACGAATAAATGCATGGGGTGTCTTGCACACCCTTGTAATGAAGTGTGTCCGAGAGGGGCAATTACCATGCAGAATGGACGCTCCGTAATTGACCAGGAAAAATGTATTAAATGTGGAAAGTGTAAGACAGTCTGTCCTTACGACGCAATCTCACACCAGCAGCGCCCCTGCCTTGCGCACTGCGGCGTTAATGCCATTTACTCGGATAAACACGGCAGGGCGGTGATTGACGAGGAGAAATGTGTTTCCTGCGGACAGTGCATGGTAAGCTGTCCGTTTGGCGCGATTGCCGACAAGTCGCAGATTTTCCAGTTAATCCGTGCGATGCAGTCGGGCAGGAAAATCATTGCGCAGGTGGCGCCTGCATTTGTCGGGCAGTTTGGACCGAAGGTGACGCCGGATATGTTTAAGACGGCGCTAAAGGAGCTTGGCTTTTACGATGTGTATGAGACGGCAATCGGTGCGGATATGGGGGCAATGACGGAGGCGGAGCATTATGTGAGTGAGGTCGCGACAGGAGAAGTGCCGTTTCTTTTGACATCATGTTGTCCGTCATGGTCAATGCTTGCAAAAAAATTTTTCCCCGAGACGATTGACAAAATCAGCAACGCGCTCACGCCAATGGTTGCGACGGCACGCGTCATCAAAAAAGAGCATCCTGACGCAAGTGTGGTTTTTATCGGACCGTGTGCAAGCAAAAAGCTTGAGGCGATGCGCAGAACTGTGCGCTCTGATGTGGACTTTGTCATTACGTTTGAGGAACTTACGGGTATGTTTGAGGCAAAGGGAATCCTGCTTGAGGAGATAGAGGCGCTTGACCGGATGGAGGGCGCGACGGCGGCGGGGCGCGGCTATGGCGTTGCGGGCGGCGTTGCAAGTGCGATTGAGAGCTGTATTAAGGAATATTACCCCGATACGGAAATCCACATCGAGCATGCGGAGAGCCTTTCGGAGTGTAAAAAAATCCTGATGCTTGCAAAGGCGGGGAAGAAGAACGGATGTTTAATAGAGGGAATGGCGTGTCCCGGAGGATGCGTGGCAGGTGCAGGAACGAATATCCCAATCCCTGTTGCGGCGAAGGATTTGCTGGGCTTTAAGAATGCTACAAAGAAAAAGCTTCCGGATGGGGATGCGCGCCAGCCGGAATAAGTAGGATTGATAAGAAGCTGATTTTTAAAATAAAGGTATCTGTTTGAAAAAGAAAGCTGCCAGACCATAGGAAAAGGCGGCTTTCCTCTCGGATACCCTTATCCTGTCTGGATTTAACCATGTCTAATCCCTTTTCTTTCAGGTCTGCCAGATTCCGTTCTGTCTTTTTCCCCTTTTTGGAAAGTGTTTTCTAGGTTTTTAAAGAGAATCTTATCCCTTAATGGGCGCAGTTTCCACATATCACCGTTAGGATGTTCCATATTTCAGCAAATCATCCAACGTCACTTTAAGTGTTTTTGATAAGGCAAGAAGTTCGATGTCCGTAACAAAACGCTGACCGCTTTCGATACGTTGTATGGCATTCTTGTCAAGGTCAATCCCTTCCAGCTGCAGGCGGTCAGCCAGCATCCGCTGTGATAAATGGGGAAAGTTTTCAATTCTGTATTTGTGAACATTCCTGCCGCATATGTTGTTAGAAGAATTGTTTTTGTTTTTGAACATAATCCACCTGTATTTCCTGTTTGGGTATTTGTATTGAAGAAGTCAATATATCTAATTTAGCGTATCTGTAGACGAAAAGTGACATGTAGTAAATATCTGACCTACATAAAATTAAGTGGTATCTATTTTTATTCTGTTATATTTTCCGAAAAAGGTTATAATTTACGGTTTTGGAGCTGTTCAAGGGAACGGAAATAGCTCCGGTTTAAGAAAAAATGACATTTTGTGCTTGTCAAAATATCTTTGAGGTGCTATGATATAAAGCGAATTGACATTTGGTGAATGTCATATTTGGAATATAATAGGAGTGCCGATATGATTCCTGCTGCAGCAGCAGTGGAAATTATCATATGGTATGCGGAAAAGGTAGGAGTGATTCGAATGATTACTGCTTCTGTTGTTTTATATAATACGCCTTACCGGGTATTTTGGGAGCTGCTTCAAAGCTACAGACCGGATGCGGACCGAAAATTATATATCATTGATAATTCAAATACGGAAACCGCTTACTGCAAAGAGATAGAAAACGAGACAATTCAATACTGCTTTAATGGGAAGAATTTGGGATATGGCGCGGCGCATAATATTGGAATCCGACAGGCTTTTGCGGAGCATTCGGAGTATCATTTGGTGCTGAATCCGGATATAAAATTTGACAGCTCGATTATTGATGTCCTAAAAAATTATGCGGACAGGCATAAGGATGTCGTATATATGCTGCCCAAGGTGCTTTATCCAGATGGGAAAATCCAATATTTATGTAAACTACTCCCCACGCCGTTTGACCTGATTGGCAGAAGATTTCTGCCAAAGAAGATTACACAGCGCCAAAATGACAGATATATCCTGAAATTATCAGGGCATGATAAAATTATCAACCCACCATGCCTGTCAGGGTGTTTTATGTTCCTTAGGACTTCCGTATTAAAAGAAAAAAGGCTGGAATTTGATGAACGGTTTTTTATGTACTGTGAGGATTTTGACCTGATGCGCAGACTGCACGCTGTGGGAAAGACAATCTATTATCCTAAGGTGCAGATAGTGCACAGCCATGAACAGGGCTCTTACAAGAATTGGAAAATGTTTTTTATCCATATGAAATCGGCGTGTATTTATTTTAATAAATACGGATGGTTCATAGATAAGGAAAGACGGGATATGAATAGAAGGATATTAGAGGAGCTGGGAGACG
>DKYC01000086.1:1495-4749 GCA_002492295.1 Lachnospiraceae bacterium UBA7110 | reverse complement strand
GTCAAGCATTTTATGTCCAATAGAAAGTGCCTGCGCTCTTGGTATTTTGCGCGCTATAATAAGCCCCTCCGTTACATTTTGAATTGCTGTCTTATTTAGAAAGAGATTATAACTCTGGAAAACGAAAGCCGTTTTTTTTCGCAGTCTGGCGATATCCTTCTTTTTGATCTGACCAAAGGTAAATTCCTCCCCGTCAAAGCACATTGTCCCACCGTTTGCTGTCTCCAGAAAATTCATACAGCGAAGCAGCGTGGTCTTGCCTGAACCACTCGGTCCTAAAATCGCAATCACATCGCCTTTTTCTACGGTTAAATCAACACCCTTTAGAACTTCGCCCTCCCCGAAATCCTTGTGTATGCCTTTTATTTCCAACATACTCAACGCTCTTTTCCTCCTCTCTCCGTCCCCGAACTTATCTTTTTTGTGTCGCGATAACGATTTAACCGTTTTTCTCCAAGATGCTGCAGCCAGGTCAATATCGTTGAAAAACAGAGATACATCAGTGCTACTTCCGTGTAGACAAGCAGAGGTTCATAGGTTCGCGCTACAATGCGCTGCGCCGCCATAAACATTTCCGCCACTGTGATGCTTGCGACAAGTGAAGTATCCTTCATCATTGAGAGCAGAGAATTTGACAGCGGAGGAAACGCTGTGCGCATCGCCTGTGGCAATACAATCCTGCGGATAATCTGTCGGTAATTCATCCCGACACAGTACCCTGCTTCCATCTGTCCGACAGGAACTGCCTCAAGCGCGGCACGCATTGTTTCCGCACAGTAGGCTCCCTCATTGATCGCCAGAACAAATGCGGCACAGACAAAGGGATTGATTAGATACCCCAGCCCCGAAATTCCGTAAAATACAAGATAGAGCTGCACAATCAGCGGGGTTCCGCGAATGATCCAAATATACACTCTTGCAATCTGCTTTAATCCTCTTACATTGGCAAACTGAATCAGTGCCACGAAAATGGCAATCACAAGTGCCATCGCAAAGGCGATCGCGGTTAAAGGCAATGTCACTTTAAGTCCCGGCAGCAGTATTTTCCAAAAAGAATCCGTCAGGATATGTAGTGTGCGTTCACTCATTTTGTTAGCCTTTCTATTTTATTTTCCAGATGAAACGACGGAATTATCTATTCCGCCGTACTGGTGTTCTATTTTATCATATTCCCTGGCAAATTGCAATATCCACAAATTTTCATTACACGACAAACGCATGAATGCGTTCTACAACAAAACCCGTACCTTTTGTTAAAAAATTACAAATTCATGATCTGCTCCAAATGTTTTTCCGGGTTTGTACCAATCGCATACCTCTTCTTTTTTAGGCTTAACGGCCTGCCCCCAACCTCAACCAGCTTTAATATGTTTAATGACAGTTTCCTAATAATGTTTAGGTTATAGGAAGCCTGCTTCTCCAATGTATGGTTCCCATCCTCGCGGAAGGTCACGTCCAGATGCCAGTGGTAACTCTCTACCATCCAATGCCCCCGTACCGCCCTTGCCGCCTCATCAATCCCCAATGGCAGACTACTGATAAAATACCTTTCCTCCGTATGTGTTCCCCCATCCGTCCCCGTCATGGTATTCCGTGTCAGGAGGATGGTTTTCAGCCCTGCCCAGTCCTTCCTCTGGCTTAGCCATGCAATGTCATCCGTCTGCCAGTACTCCCTCTTCTCAATGCACCCCCTCTTTTTTTCCACCACCTTTTTATAAGCACTTTTTTTAAGGAACCCACGGTCGGAAAAATACAGCCTCACATCCTCCAATAAGTTCCCTTGGTTTGCCTTTAACGCCAACACATAGTCCGCCTGTTTCTTCCGGATCTTTTTTACGATCGCAGTCTGTGTCCCCATGGCATCCGTTGTGATTATGGTTCCTTTTATGTTCAGGCAGTCAAGCAGTTCCGGAATTGCCTTGATCTCATTCGTTTTCTCGTCCACCCGTTTTTGCCCCAGACAGAACCCATTTTCATCCACGGCACTGACGATATGGTTCGCCTTCTGCCCCTTGCCACCATTCCCCCTCTGGGTCTTCCCATCAATCGCAAGCAGCCTCTTCACTTTTCTACCTTCATCACTGTTGAGCATTTCATCCCACCGCTTCTGGAACGTCCCAAGGAATTCTGGCGGCACCATGGCAAAAACCCTCTGGATCGTATCATGAGATGGGATCCCATTGGGGAGTTCCAGATAATTCCGCAGGAACTTCTCATGTTCCTTCCCGAACACCTCCATTTCTACCCAGTCATCTGCATTTGCCAGCGTCGCAAAAAAGACAAGCATGATAATATCCATCATCTTGTGCCGAACCTTTTTTTGTTGCCTCATGTCCGTCACGGTACTTACGTAGTCTAAAAGTGCTTTCATAACCAATCCGTCCTTCTCTTCTTTTTGGACTGATTATAACACAGATTTACGGATTGTTCATAATTTATTCATTCATGCGTTTGTCGTGACACTGATTGCCTGCAAAAAAACATGAAATATTCTGAAAACATTTTGGAAAACGCAAAACGTATTGAAAACGGAACTCCTTTGTGATATAATAGCTTTATGTATTGTGTGCGGGAAACAAAGACAAAATACAGGGCAAAAAAATTAAGCATTCAGAGAGGGGAACCAATATGGAATTAAAAGATTTTATGGATTTGAAGCTGCTGCAAGATATTCTCAATCAATTTTCGGACGCGACAGGACTTGCAGTAGTCGCAGTGGACAATAAGGGGAATGAGATAACCGAGAGATTTAATTACACGGACTTTTGTACGAAGTATACGCGCGGGACAAGGGAAGGGCAGCGTCGCTGCGCAAAATGTGATGAGGAGTGTACGGGAACCTATCATTGCCATGCTGGGCTGATGGATTTTTCCTGTGATATTGTCGTGAACGGTGAGAAACTTGGCAGATTGATTGGCGGACAAGTTCTGCCGGGAGAAGCAGATGAAGAGAAATTTGCGGGTATTGCAAAAGAACTTGGCATAAGCGAAAAGGATTATCTCGCAGCATTAAAAAGAGTGCCGGTGCGCTCGGAGAAAGCGATCCGCGCGGCGGCAAGTTCCGTGGAATTTATAGTGAACTATGTGGTACTCTCCGAATATAAGAAGTTTAAGAGTGCTACCTCCACAAAGGTTATGGATGAGGAACTTGGTGTGACTACAGGGATGGTAGATCAGATCAATGCAAAAACAAAGGAACTTGAAAAGATTGCGTCAAAGCAGAATATTCTTGCATTAAATGCTTCTATTGAAGC
>DKYC01000086.1:1034-1203 GCA_002492295.1 Lachnospiraceae bacterium UBA7110 | reverse complement strand
GCATTAAATGCTTCTATTGAAGCTGGGCGTGCCGGCGCGCTTGGTGCAGGTTTTGCGGTGGTTGCATCACAGATGGGTGATCTCTCGAAGCAGTCAGGTGTAATTTATAAAGATATTCAGCAGTTGGCAGCAGATATCTATGGTTCGGTTCAGAAGATGAACGCGAGCA
>DKYC01000086.1:0-721 GCA_002492295.1 Lachnospiraceae bacterium UBA7110 | reverse complement strand
TTCAGAAGATGAACGCGAGCAAATAATATTATATTTAAGGAAGGAATCCGGTTTATGCAGGAGATCACGGAAAGGGAAACAGGACTGGCGGCGCAGGTTTTTTCGTCAGGCAATTTAGTGCAGGGGCAAAAAGAAGAAGATGACCTGGTGCAAAAGGAGATTGTGGCATCCGATTTGGCAAAGGAAGAAATGTCCGTTGAAAAGCTTGAGGCGGAGAATACTGCGATGCGGGCTTCGTTTACACCACTCTACACAAAGATTGGACAGAATTTTTATGAAAAGACTGAAGGGTATGAATTTGCGATTGCAGCAGCAGTAAAAGAACTTGCTGAATTAGATAAAAAGATACATACAAATCATCTTCATATCCTGCGCTTAAAGGGAATTCGCTACTGTCCAAACTGTGAGCGGATTGTAGATGATACCACTGTTTTTTGTGGCGACTGCGGAACGAGGATCGATCCTTTAGAAGATGTGGACGAGGGGAGTATCCGATGCAGCTGCTGCGGAGCCAAAAACAGCAGGGAGAAGCATTTTTGTATTAAATGTGGACAGAAGCTGGGGGAGATAATTCACTGTCCACATTGCGGGATACAACTTCCGGCAAACGCGCGTTTCTGTGAAGAGTGCGGTACAAAAATAATATAAGGTTTGAATGTATATTTAGATTATTTTACTTTTCTTTAAATTCGCAAAAAATAATTAGTAAATTTGCAGGTAT
>DKYC01000144.1:1050-7334 GCA_002492295.1 Lachnospiraceae bacterium UBA7110 | reverse complement strand
GACATAATTTTGAACCTCCTCAATTATTTTGTTTGGGGTAGAAGCCCCCGCTGTGATGCCCACTAGTTCAACAGAATTAGGTAAATCTAATTTCAGGTCTGCCAGTGTTTGTATATAGTAAGTACTCTCACACCTGCTTTTACAGAGTTCATAAAGCTTACGTGTATTTGAACTGTGAGTACCACCTATCACAATCATAACGTCAGCTTTGGCTGCCAGTTCAAGTGCTTCCTCCTGACGTTCTTTTGTTGCATTGCATATAGTATTCGCAACAATTATATCATAACCTTTTTTTTGAAAAATTTCAACTAATTCTTGAAATTTCTTGTAATTAAATGTCGTTTGGGCTACAATACAGAGCTTTTCTCCCCTTTCCGCGCAAAAATCCTGCGCCTGCTCCCGTGTTTCGACAACCGTGACGGGCGTTTTTGACCATCCCCGGATACCCTCCACTTCAGGGTGCGCCCCGTTTCCAATGACAATAATATGCCGCCCTTCCTCAGAGCGCTTCTGCACAATACGGTGAATATGTTTTACAAAAGGACACGTTGCGTCAATGCGTTCCAGCTGCTTTTCTTCCATCAAATCATATATTTCCCTGGAAACGCCGTGCGCACGGATAATAACGGTTCCCTCGTCCGGCTGTATGCTTTCCCTGTCCATTGCAAGAAGTTCCTGCCGGTTTTCAATCACCTTCACACCTTTTTCTTCCAAGTCCTTTACCACTTCCTCGTTATGGACAATCGGACCATAGGTATGTACCGTTTTTCCCGTTTCAACCTGCTCATAAACCATGTCAACGGCACGCTTTACGCCAAAGCAAAAGCCTGCGGTTTTCGCTACCACTACTTCCATCGCCGTCCCCCATTAAATGCACATTTTGATAATCGCATCCGCCACCTGCTCAATTGTCATATCGGACGAATCCAGGTAAAACGCATCATCCGCACGCTTTAACGGGGAAATCTCCCGGTTCATATCCCGCTCGTCACGCTCAATAATATCCTTTTCAATTACCGCAAGATCACACGCCTCGCCCTTTGCCTTCAGCTCTTCATACCGTCTGACCGCACGTACATGGCTGCCCGCGTCCAAGTATATCTTGACATCCGCACTCGGAAGAACGCATGTTCCAATATCCCTGCCATCCATCACGACATTCTCCTTTTTTGCAAGTGCCTGCTGCAGCTCCACAAGCTTTTTACGCACCGCAGCGTTTGTGCTGCTCTTTGAAGTCATTTGGCTGACTTCCTCCGTGCGGATTAATCCGTTCACGTTTCTGCCGTTTAACCAAACCACCTGTTCCCCGTTTTCATAGCTGATTGTGACATCCGCATCCAAAACAGCCCTGCTTATGCCTGTCTCGTCATCCGGGGAAATCCCCTTCTCCAGAAAATAAAGCGCCATCGCACGGTACATTGCACCCGTGTCTACATAAATAAAGCCTTTCTTTTTTGCAATTAATTTTGCGATTGTGCTTTTTCCCGCTCCCGCGGGACCGTCTATTGCAATATTATAACTCATTTTCATTCCCCCATTATATCTATTGTTTCAATTTCCATAAATTTCATACACATTGCACTGCACAATATTGTACTGCCCTAAACTTGTGCTGCATTAAACCGTGCAGCACTCTCCCCTGCAAGATGCCCCGTAGACCAGGCAATCTGTAAATTAAATCCGCCCGTCAATGCGTCAACATCCAAAACTTCGCCCGCAAAATACAGCCCTTTCACAAGCTTTGATTCCATTGTGGAAGGATTAATCTCATTTACCGCCACACCACCCTTTGTAACAATCGCCTCGTCGTAACCGCGAAGTCCCGTAACTGTAAGCTCCAAATGTTTGATGACAAAGCCAAAGTGCTCCCGCTCCTGCTTCGTGATTTCATTTACTTTTTTATCGGCGGCAATCATGGAAAGCTCCGGCATCACAGATACCAGCTTTGCCGGAAACAAAGCGCCTAATACATTTTTAAACTGCCTGTTTTTATTGGCATCAAATTCCCTTAAAATCCGCCTGTCAAGCTGTTCCGGTGTGAGTGCAGGCTTCAAATCAATGAAAAGTCTTGCCTCGCGGCACACCTGATTTTTTCGCTTTTGATGCGCATATACGCTTGCCGCGCTTAATATCAACGGACCGCTTACACCGTAATGCGTAAAAAGAAGCTCTCCAAAATCGGAATAAATTTCTTTCCCGTCAAGCATTACCGAAGCCTTCACATTTTTCAGCGACAGTCCCTGCAGCGCATGACACCAGCCTTCCCGGATTGAAAACGGCACAAGCGCCGGGGAAAGCGGCGTGACTGTATGTCCCAAATTCTTTGCAAACCGATAACCGTCTCCCGTAGAACCTGTCAGCATATACGAAATCCCGCCCGTTGCCACAATTACACAATCCGCTGAAACAGTCTGCTTTTTCTTTGCCGCCTTGTCAAAATATTCCACAGCACATACCCTTACCGTCTGCCGGGATTTTTTTTCTGCCTCATGCCCGGAAGTCTCCAGCTCCTGTACATTAATTTTTCGCACTTCCTTTTGCAAAAGCACACGTACGCCGCTTTTTTGCAGTAAATTCCCTAAAACCTTTATAATATCCGAGCTGTGGTCTGACACTGGAAATACCCTCTGTCCACGCTCAATTTTCAGCTTACAGCCATTCGCCTCAAACAAATCCATAACCGCCTGATTATCAAAGCCATATACTGCACTGTACAAAAACTTGGAATGCTCCAAAACATTGCGGAAGAAATCCTCAACTCCGCAGGCATTCGTCACATTGCAGCGCCCTTTTCCTGTAATAAACAGCTTTTTCCCAAGCTTTTCGTTTTTTTCAAGCAGCGTAACGCGGTTTTTGGAAGCGTCATCCGCGTACGCCGCCGCGACTGCCGCCATCATCCCCGCCGCACCGCCGCCGATGACCACTATTTCAGCCATTATAACCATACTCTTTTCCCAGCTTCCAAGTTTGCGCTTGGCTGCCCAAACTTGGAAGCTGAAAACTTTAATTTACAGCCTTCACACCTGTTTTCTTCTTCTTTGTTCCATCTGCGTCTGAAGGGAAGTATTGAGCAGATCTTCATCAATAAAATTAATCTCATCCTTTAAATATACCTGATAATTATCCCACGCATACTCAAGTGTTTCCAGATTTTTCTTCACCTCATTCGGACGTTTCAGGCAAAGCGCCACAACAAGCGCATTAATAAGGCTAAGCGGTGCCACCAAAGAATCCACAATCGACACCATATCACTCCTTGCCATAAGGTTACACGATGAATACAGGCACATTGGAGAATGAATCGTGTCCGTAATTGTAATCACCTTTGCGTTTCTGTCGTTTGCCATTTCCATTGCCTTTAACGTACGCATCGAATACCTTGGAAAACTGATTCCGATAATGGCATCCTTCTCATCAATCCGAAGCATCTGTTCAAACGTTTCGGAAGTGCTCGTCGAATCCAGCAGGATGACATCCGGACGTATCATATTGAGATAAAAATGCAAAAACTCCGCAAGGGGTTTACAGCTTCTTAGTCCGATAAGATATACATGCTTTGCATTTAATATAATATCGACAGCAGCTTCAAATGCCTGCGGGTCTACATGGTCAATTGTGTCATCGATTTTTTCTATATCTGCGCTCAACACGGATGTGAGAATTTCCGACTGTGTGCTCTTGCCGTATTTCGCGCCAATCTTCTGCACGGAATTAAGTTTATCCTTCACCCATTCGGCTAACGCCTCCTGAAACTCAGGATATCCTTCATAGTCAAGCGCATACGCAAAACGTACCACCGTCGACTCACTGATGCCGACCGTCTTTCCAAGCTTTGAAGCAGTCATAAAAGCTGCCTGTTCATAATGGTCTATGATAAATGTCGCTATTTTTTTGTGGCTTTTACTCATCCTGTTGAATTTATCATTAATCCTTGATATCGTATCGTATTTTACTTCCATACTCATCCTTTTTTGCTACGAGCAGCTTTTATAAATATCGCTCAGCAGGTCAACCGTCTCTTCCTCTGTCAGATCATAATCCCCTGTGAGCACCATACACGCACAGCCATAAATAAAAATCCACATTTTCATGAATAATCCGCTCGGATTTTTGCATCCTGCAGCCACGGCACGGTTGATTTCCTTATTCACGGCGCCTACTTTTCCGTTCAGGAGCTCATAAAGACTTCTCTCTCCCCTGTTTTCCGACTGGAACAAAAGCTGGAAAAGCCTTCTTTCCTCTTTTGCATAATTTATATAAGCAAGTCCAAGATGAATAAACGGTGTATCCACATCTGACCTGAAATTTTCATAATAATCACCAAAGGCATTCATCGCCCGCTCATATATCTCCGTATAGAGCTCATTCATATTGGCATATACCCGAAAAATCGGCTGTGTAGAGCATCCAATCTGCGCCGCAAGCTTTCTTGCAGTCACGCTCTCGATTCCTTCCACTCTTGCCAGTTCAAAAGCCGTTTCCAGTATTTTATCCTTTGTAATTAATTCTTTTCTCGCCATAGTTCATCATGCCTTTCTAACGAAATTCCCATTCCTTAAAAATCAAAAGCGTTCCGGACAAACTTATCAAAACGGTATCGGGTTAATGTACCGCATTAACCCGATACCGATAAAATCCTGCTTATACAGGATAAGCCCCGTTCTTCGTATCAGCCTGAGTCATATCAACCTTCTCCTGCTGCGCCTGACGGTATTTGAAGAATTCTGTCGCGACCTGCGGGAACAAAGCATATGACAATACATCCTCGTCCTGCTGTTTCCACTCCTTCATCTCTTCCTCAATCTTCTTTAACTCGTTCGGAAGTTTATCTGCGGGACGGCACGTAATAATCGAAGCCTTTTCTTCCGCGGAAAGGACTTTGTCCTGAATTTCCTTATTAAATGGCTTTACGGTCTGACCGTACTCACCATGAAGCACTGCCTTAGTCTCCTTTGTTGCCATCTTGTATCGCTCGCCCATAAGCACATTAAATACAGCCTGGGTACCGACAATCTGTGAAGAAGGCGTAACAAGGGGCGGCTCGCCCAAGTCCTTACGCACTCTGGGAATTTCCTGAAGCACGTCATAATACTTATCCTCTGCGTTCTGCTCCTTCAACTGGCTTACCATGTTTGAAAGCATGCCGCCCGGAACCTGATACATCAATGTCTTGATATCAACACCAAGAACTTTCGGATTGAGAAGTCCGCTCTTTAAGCACTCTTCCCTGTACGGTCTGAAGTAATCCGCAATCTTTGCAAGGATATTCTGATCATAACCCGTATCATACGGTGTGCCTTTAAAGGTCTCTACCATAACCTCTGTAGCAGGCTGTGAAGTTCCAAGCGCAAACGGTGAAATTGCACAGTCAATTACATCTACGCCTGCCTCAACTGCCTTTAAATACGTCATTGACGCTACGCCTGACGTGTAGTGTGTATGAAGCTGGATTGGAAGCTTTGTCGCAGACTTCATCGCCTTAATCAGCTCCTCTGCCTTATACGGTACCAAAAGACCTGCCATATCCTTGATACAGATGGAATCCGCTCCCATCTCCTCAATATCCTTTGCCATCTTCATCCAGTACTCCAGGGTATAAGCATCACCCAACGTATAGGAAAGTGCAATCTGAGCCTCGCCGCGTCCTTCCCTCTTTTTTACGGCATTCGCCGCATTTACCGCGCACTGTAAATTTCTAAGGTCATTAAAGCAGTCAAAAATACGGATAATATCGATACCGTTTGCAATCGACTTCTCAACGAACTCCGTTACCACGTCATCCGCATAATGACGGTATCCCAGGATATTCTGACCTCTGAAAAGCATCTGCAGTTTTGTATTTTTAACCTTGTCTCTGATTTTGCGAAGTCTCTCCCACGGGTCTTCTTTCAGGAAACGAAGGGATGCATCGAATGTAGCGCCGCCCCAACACTCTAATGAATGATATCCAACGGAATCCATTGTCTCCAAAATCGGAAGCATAAATTCGGTCGGCATTCTTGTCGCTATTAAGGACTGATGAGAGTCACGCAGAACGGTCTCAGTAATCTTAATAGGTTTTTTTACTGTTTCTGACATTTCTATTCCTCCTTGTTTTTCAAAGAAAAATGCGAGTTCCTCCAACGGGCAGAGGAATTTTCCTCCTATATTTTTCGTTCTTAAATAATTACTATATTAACGGACAAAAGCTTTAAAATACCCCGAAAATCGCCATAAATGTACCGGCTGCAACCGCAGTACCGATAACGCCGGCAACATTAGGTCCCATCGCATGCATCAGCAGG
>DKYC01000144.1:0-756 GCA_002492295.1 Lachnospiraceae bacterium UBA7110 | reverse complement strand
GGTCCCATCGCATGCATCAGCAGGAAGTTTGTCGGATCGGCCTCCGCACCGACCTTCTGTGAAACACGTGCCGCCATCGGAACAGCGGAAACACCTGCGGAACCAATCAGGGGATTTACCTTACCCTTTGTGACAATGCACATCAGCTTACCGAACAATACGCCTGCCGCAGTACCAAACATAAATGCAATCAAACCTAATACAACAATCTTAATCGTAGCCACGTTTAAGAATGCCTCCGCACTTGTCGTAGCGCCTACGGATGTACCAAGCAGAATAACAACAATATACATTAAAGCGTTGGAAGCCGTATCCGTAAGCTGTCTTACCACACCTGACTCCCTAAAGAGATTACCTAACATCAGCATACCTACAAGGGGTGCCGTGGTAGGAAGAATCATACATACCACAATGGTAACGACAATCGGGAAAAGAATCTTCTCAAGCTTTGATACCGGTCTAAGCTGAGCCATCTTAATCTTTCTCTCCTTCTCCGTTGTCAGCAGCTTCATAATGGGAGGCTGGATAATCGGAACAAGTGACATGTAGGAGTACGCTGCCACCGCAATCGGTCCAAGGAGTCCTGTCTGTCCAAGCTTTCCGGCAAGGAAAATCGAAGTCGGTCCGTCCGCACCGCCGATAATGGAAACCGCCGCTGCCGCCTGATCGTTAAATCCAACCGCAATCGCGCCAAAATATGCCGCAAAAATACCAAACTGTGCCGCCGCGCCAAGCAGAAAGCTCTTGGGATTTGCA
>DKYC01000120.1 GCA_002492295.1 Lachnospiraceae bacterium UBA7110 | reverse complement strand
TGGCGACTGCCGCGAGAGTCAAATCCCCCGCAGCTTGCTGCTCTTCAATTTTGATGCCTCGTAGTTTGCTGCGAGGTATCTGACTTGTACAGAACACTACCCTTTACGCTTTTTTACGCTTTCCAAGCACGTTCTTGCGCATTGACTTAATTGACTGTGTCAAATGCCGTTTTGCCGGACAGACATAACTGCAGCAGCCGCACTCAACACACTCCATGCCGTCATTTGCCACAAAGCCTTCCTCATCATAATGCTGCGAAAGGACGGCAAGCTTCGTCGGTATCAGACGGCTTGGACACGCCTCCACACATCTGCCGCAATTAATGCAGGGCGTCGGCTCCAATGCCGAAACCTCATCATGCGTCAGGCACAAAAGCGCCGAGGCAGTCTTTGTCGTCGGTACATTCAAATCAAACAGGGCAAATCCCATCATCGGACCACCGGAAACAATTTTCTCCGGCGTACCTTTCAGCCCTCCTGCCTCATCAATCAAATCCTTATAATTCATGCCAATTCTGACATAGAAATTTCTGGGGTCATTCACCGCATCGCCTGTCACGGTGACAATTCTGTTCATGAGCGGTTTCCCTTCTTTTACGGCATGGTAAACCGCAACAATCGTATCCACATTATCAACCACGCATCCGGCGTCGGCAGGCAGCATTTTGGAATTAATCTCACGTCCTGTTGTCGCATAGATAATCTGTCGTTCCGCACCCTGCGGATACTTTGTCTTTAGCGCTATTACGCTGATTTTCGGCTCATTTTGCGTCAAATCCGTTAATATTTTCACACAATCGGGTTTATTATCCTCCACCGCGAGAATTCCCTGCGCATTGTCAAACAGTCTGAGAATAATCTTTAACCCTTCCACAAGCTTTTGCGGCTCTTCTATCATTCTTCTGTAATCCGAAGTCAGATACGGCTCACACTCTGCACAGTTTGCAATGACATATTCTATCCTGTCAGGCTCCTTGGGCGAAAGCTTGACATGCGTAGGAAAACCTGCCCCGCCCATTCCCACAACGCCTGCCTCTTTTATCAGCTCAATAATTTCCTTTTTTTCAAGCTTATCAGGATCATGCGGCATATATGCCACCTCTTCAAGCAGTCCGTCGTTATCAATAATAATCGAATTTACCATATCTCCCGTAACAACTCTTCGCGGCTCTATGCTTTTGACAGTTCCTGATACTGTCGCGTAAATCGGTGCGGAAACAAATCCTCCTGCCTCCGCAATTTTTTGTCCCGCAATCACCCTGTCGCCCTTCTTTACGATTGGTACGGCAGGCGCTCCAATATGCTGACTTAAGGGATAGACCATCTCACCCGTTGGAATAATCGTTTTCATCGGCTTGTCCTTTGACAGTTCTTTCCCGTCATATGGGTGGACACCGCCGCCAAATGTGCGTTTTGCCATGCTCTTTACTCCTTTTTCTTTATTTATGTACTATTTCTACTATACTATTTTTTTTAAACATTTTCATCATCTTTTTGTTAACTTTCACAATTTTTTTGTGACAAAGCTTTCCATTTTCATAAGAATGCCTTATTTGCTTTGACAGGACGTAAAGCATGTGGTAATTTATTTATAGAATAACAGGATATGAAACGGACCTGACACGAAAGGAAAAAATACATGAAATGCATTCAGAAAAGCTTAGGGAATTCAGCCCCTTGCTATCCAATCGAAAATTTCTGTGTTCCAATGCAGACATTGTTTATTGATATCGAAACGACCGGTTTATACGCAAAAAGCTCCAATCTCTATATGATTGGCTGCGTCTATCTCAACGACACCAACGGTCCTGCACACTGGTGCATAATCCAGTGGTTTGCCGATAACTATGATGATGAGCCCAATATCCTTGATGCCTTCGTCAAATTTGCAGCCAATTACCGGTTTCTCATTCATTTTAACGGCAACAGCTTTGATATCCCCTATCTCCAAAGCAAAATCGGACATTACCAGCTTGAACTTGATTTTGAACGTTTTGAAGGGATTGACATTTACAGGCGTGTGGTTCCTTACAAAGGCTTTCTAAGGCTGCCAAACTGCAAGCAAAAGACACTGGAAGGCTTTTTAAACACAACGCAGCGGGAGGATAAATATACCGGCGGCGAACTGATTGAAATTTATCACGATTATGTACTTACACACAACGAAAGCAGCGAACAGCTCCTGCTTCTGCACAATGAGGAAGACCTAAAAGGAATGCTCGAAATCGTTTCCGCCCTCGCAATTCCTGACCTGTTTCACCTCCCCATAAAGGTTACACGCGTACAGGCAAACTATTACAGGGACATTCATAATAAAAAATGTCCCGAAATCATTATGAGCCTAAAGCTTCCCTCACCGCTGCCTGCTGATATCTCCTACGGCATTAACGACTGCTATTTTAGCGGTCATAAGGATGACGGCAGGCTGAGGGTACCCTTATATGAAGAAGAGCTGAAATATTTTTATTCAAACTATAGGGACTACTACTATCTTCCGAAAGAGGATATCGCTATACATAAATCCGTCGCCGCCTTCGTTGACAAGGACTATCGGGAACAGGCAACTGTGCACAACTGTTATACGCGCAAGCGTTCCTCCTATCTTCCGCAATGGGATACGGTTTTCGTTCCCTTCTTCAAACGGAGCTATGATGACAAAGCACTCTTTTTCGAACTGACGGACGAGATTAAGACACAGCGTGAAGTCTTTAATCTATATGCGCACCATATTCTTGAAATGATGGCAGCCGGCAAATCGGTAGTATAAAACCAAAAACGGACTCTGCATTTACTGCAAAGTCCATTTTTTATGCACACAGGCATTGTATTTCAATAGGTCTTATCTGCTTTTTACATAGAAGAACGAATTCTTTCTCTCATATCCGATTTCCTTATAATTCATAATCTGCTCCGTACTTCCGATAAACAAAATGCCTCCTGTCTTTAAGGAACTGTTGTACTTCCTAAATATCTCATCCTTCGCTTCTTCCGTAAAATAAATCAAAACATTTCTGCAGACAATCAAATCACATTTATCAGGATATGTATCCTTTAAAAGGTTGTGCTGCTGGAACTGTACCCTTGCCTTAATCTCATCCGCAATCTTATAAGAAGGTCCAACCTTCGTAAAATATTTCTTCTTAAATTCGTCCGGAACGGCAGCAATGCTTTTTTCATTGTACAGACCAAGCTTTGCCTTCTCAATCACCTGTTTATCAATGTCCGTTGCCGTAATCATAATCTGATTCAAAGGAATATGTTTTGAAAATGCCATAACAAGGGAATACGGCTCATCTCCTGTGGAACATGCCGCACTCCAAACCTTAAGCTTCGTTCCAAACCTGCTGATAAGTTCAGGGATAATCTGCTGATCCATCAGCTTCCACTGCTCCGGATTCCTGTAAAATTCCGATACATTAATAGTCAGATAATTTACAAAGTCCTCAAAGACTGCCTTCTCATCACGGAGCTTCTGTACAAATTTATCATATCCCGTTACCTTATGCTTCGCAATCAGTGTGTCAATACGGCGCTTCATCTGCTTTTCCTTGTAGCAGCTTAAGTCAATCGAGGTCAGCGCCAGCACTTCTTTTTTAAAATACTCGTAATCATACGTCATGGCACACTCTCTCCTGCTTTATTTCATACCATAAATGCTCCGCATTTCATTGGCGGATGTCAGGGTTATTCCTCTTCCTGCGCCGCAATCACTGCATCAATGTCTACGGAAACCACATCCTCATCGGATTCCTCCTGACCTGCCTCAGGTACAAGCATGGCCTTAATGCTTAAAGAAATCTTTCTGTCCGCTTCGTTGAAATCTACCACCTTTGCGGTCACTTCTTCGCCAACACTCAGTACATCAGCCGGCTTCTCCACATGCTCCTTGGAAATCTGAGATACATGAAGAAGGGCATCCACGCCGGGCTCCAATTCCACAAATGCGCCAAAATCGGTCATCCTGGCCACCTTACCGGTTACTACGTTTCCTACGGCATATTTTTCTGCCGCATCTTTCCAGGGATTTGCATCATCAAATTTCAGGGATAATGCAATCTTACTGCCGCTGATTTCCTTGATCAGAACCTTCAGCTGATCGCCTACCTTAAACACCTTCTTGGGATGTTCCACGCGTCCCCAGGACATTTCGGAAATGTGAAGCAGTCCGTCAGCACCACCCAGATCTACAAACGCTCCGAAATCGGTAACGTTTTTAACGGTTCCTTCCACAATATCTCCTTCATGGATCCGCTCAAACAATTCTTTCTGAAGTTCAGCCTTCTGAGCTGCTACAAGCTGTCTGCGATCACCGATATATCTTCTTCTCTTGGGATTGTACTCGCTGATCACAAACTCGATCTCCTGTCCTGCATATTTTGACAGGTCTCTCTCATAGGTATCGGAAACAAGGCTTGCAGGAATAAATATTCTTACCTCGTCTACAATAACGCTCAAGCCGCCCTCCAGCACCTGTGCAACAGTCGCCTTCAGCACTTCTCTGCTATTATATGCCTCTTCAATCCTTTTATTTCCTCTGTCAGCGGCAAGCCTCTTATAGGTCAGCACCACCTGGCCCTCGCCGTCATTTACCTTCAGGACCTTGACCTCCATGGTATCGCCGGGCTTTACCACCGTGGTCAGGTCAACACTGGCATCGTTGGTATATTCGTTTCTTGTAAGAATACCGTCTGACTTATATCCGATATTCAAAACGATCTCATCCGCTTTGACATCAATGACTGTGCCCTCGACTACCTCTCCTGAATGTATTGTCTTAATTGAATCTTCCAGCATTTGTTCAAAAGTTAATTCTGACATAATTTTGAACCTCCTC
>DKYC01000088.1 GCA_002492295.1 Lachnospiraceae bacterium UBA7110 | reverse complement strand
TTCCGCTAAAATACTACGTTTGCCAGAAATGTTTACATCTACACTTCACAACATATCACATCATTGCCGTACGCCTGTGCCGTGTCAATGCTGCGGTATCCGACCGAAATCGCGTCAAGCACGCAGCGCTCCGTATCCGCGGGCGGTGTCTGATATACACCATATCCTAACTTCGGCATCTTTACGCCATTATTCAATGTTACATATTCCATATTGATTCCTCCTGGTTTTTCTTTTATTCTTTTTATGAAATGTTATATAGAATCAGCTCTGTTCTTACATTACATAGTTTACAGGAAAAAACAGAATATGTACAATAGAAATAATGAAAAATAGGTTTTATAAATTGAATAGCAAAAAATTTTAACAGAAAGGAATAACGCCATGCTGAATCTCACAGAATTAGAACAGCTTGTCGCCTTTGCGGATTTGGGCACGCTCTCAAAAGCCGCCGAGGAATTGCACATATCACAACCCACCATTACCCGCACCATGAAAAGTATCGAAGCCGCATTCGGCGTTCCGCTGTTTATCCGCGGCAAAAACAAAATTGAATTAAACGAAACCGGACTGCAGGCGGTGAAATACGCCAGAAGCCTGATTACTTCCGCACAAAACGCAGTACAGCAAGTACAAGCCTATCATGCAAAGCTGCATACCATTTCCGTAAAATCCTGTGCGCCCGCACCGCTTTGGACTCTGCTGCCACTGTTGTCCGCGCGTTTTCCGGAACAGACTGTCTCCTCAAAGCTTGCCGGACAAAATGAAATTGTGGACGAGGTTCTTTCCGGTACTTGCGAAATCGGAATACTGTCCTATCCTGTATCCGTCCGCTCAATTACATGTATCCCGATTATACGGGAAAATCTCTCTGTCTGCATTTCCCGCAGCCATGCATTGGCAAACCGCAAGCATTTAACCTTAACAGATTTAAACGGATTTAATTGTCTGCTACGCTCCGAAATCGGATTTTGGACACAGCTTTGTTACGACAAAATGCCCGCATCCAAATTCCTGATACAAACGGACGACTTTGCCTTTCGGGAGCTGATACAGCAATCCACCCTCCCATGTTTTATCACCAATTTGGCAGCGGATATGTCCGGCATTTTAAAAGACCGGAACATCATCCCCATTACGGACACGGAAG
Source organism: Lachnospiraceae bacterium UBA7110 (assembly GCA_002492295.1). Lineage (GTDB taxonomy): Bacteria > Bacillota > Clostridia > Lachnospirales > Lachnospiraceae > COE1. The sequence continues at coordinate 22,012 of DKYC01000088.1, read as the reverse complement.
CGAATGTGGTTTATCATTTTATCTGCAAAAAGGACAAAGAGCACTATATCACAATTGCGAATCAGTTAAATGCTTCGTTGTGAAATCAGCGTTTTCCACATTCCTTCCGAAAGCCAAACATCCTATAAACAGTCGCCTTACTCATGCACAAAAAGTATATGGCTCCCGTTACAGAATTAGCCCTTACGATACCCCAGCCGTTCTTTCATTCAACCGCGCGCATCCAGCCAAGCGAGGTACTTTTTTTGAATACTATTATGCTCCGCCTGTTCCTCAAAAGCTCTTGTCTCCTCGTCAATTTGCTTTTTCTCGGCGTTTGACAGTATTCTTTGTGCGTAAGTATAGCAGACATTGTCTTCTTTTTGAATATGGCGCTGCAATAAATCCGCGTATGCGGAGGCGTGTGTAATGATACCGAGTCTGTTTTTTGTGCAGGGATATTGCGTATACAGCTTCAGGGCGTTTTCCAGCTCCGTAATGTGAAAACGCCCAAAATCGTGTTCGACGAGCATTCCGTTTTTCACCAGTTTTTCGGTGGCGGAACCGGGATTGTCGAGCATATGGCGAAATAGAATTTCTTCTTCCTTTCCGTGATGGTGTTTGTCTGCGTAAGAACGTGCAAAATCAATACATTCCGTAAATTGTACGACATCAACGTCTGCACCTTCCAAAATGGCGCAGCAGCAGTTTTTCATGTATTCAGTGAATGCAATAATATTTAAGTGTTCTTTCATTAATAAATCAATTCCGTACATGGCGTTCCCCCGTAATTAAGATAAATCCTTTATTGTTTTCGCATATTCCTATGCTTTCCAAATAAACTTTTTTCATTCCACAAAGGGTTCGCTTTTGTTGAAACAATATTCTACAGCCTCGCTTTGCTGTCTGTCATGCTGCCGGCTCTCTGTCAATTCCCTGTTCCTCAAAAGGACGGCGTTCCGATTGAAGCATTCATATTGAAACATTCATTATGAGTATCCATGCCAAGCCATAGTATGTAACAACCGCAACAAGGTCATTGATTGTTGTAATCAGCGGGCCGGACGCTACGGCAGGATCAACTTTCAATTTCTTAAACATAAGCGGAATCAATGTTCCCGACAAACTCGAAAGTATCATTGCCAAAAGCAGTGCAATGCCAGTACAGGCTGATATGGAAAACGCTACAGTAACCTCCTGATTCTTTAATGCAACCAAATACAATCCTATAAATACAAAAGATAATATGCCAAGTATCAAGCCGTTTGCAAAACCTACACGGGCTTCTTTTGCAACCAGGAATAGTTTTTGCTTTCCACATATGTTTTCATCCATAAGAATACGTATGGTAACGGCAAGGGACTGTGTTCCCACATTTCCCGCCATGTCTAGAATAAGCGACTGGAAAGCGATAATCAGCGGTAGCTGCGCTACAACTCCTTCAAATATACCTACCACACTGGAAACGGCCATTCCCAACCCAAGCAGAATGACCAGCCAAGGCAGCCGCTTTTTGATACTTTCCTTCAAAGGTTCATTTAAATCTTCTTCTGCGGACAAACCAGCCAGCTTTGCATAATCCTCACTCATCTCATCGTCAACAAGTTCCATGATGTCCTGGGAGGTCAGTACGCCTATGAGCTTATTATCCGAATCTAAAACAGGAATGGAATCCTCTGAATAGTCCTTGATGCGGCCAAGACAATCATCAATTTGCTCATTGGCATAAACATAGGGATATGATGTCATGACAATCGCATCAAGTTGTGTACCGTCACGTGCAATAATCAAGTCTTTCAGGTCAATTGCTCCAAGCAAAACTTCCTTTTCATCAAGGACATAAATGGTGGAAATATTATCGTTATCCGCTGCCTGCTCAATCAGTGAACGCATTGCCTGCCGCACACTGATTCCAGAACGGACAGCAACATAGTCTGTGGTCATTTTGCTGCCAATCTCGTCATCCCCAAAAGAATTGAGCAGTAAAATCTGATGTCTAAGTTCATCATCCATTAATTCAATTACCGTTGTACGGTCTGCCTTATCCATCTGGCGAAGGCACTCTGCCAGTTCTGTAATTTCAAATTGAGAGAGCACGCTGATTCTTTTTTGAATACTTATCTCTCTGATATATTCTATTTTGTTTTCAGCAAACGCAAGTATGTCCGCAAGCGTTTTCGCACCCAAAACATGATATAGTCTGCCGCGCTCTTCCAAACTAAGCAGTTCCAATGCGACTGCGATATCTTTTTCATGGTATGCAAGGATACGTTCTTGTTTGACTTTTGGAGTCAGGTTACTACGGAGCACTTCAACAATCTCTGATTTGTAATCGGGATGCTGCATCATCATGTCGATAACTTCGTTCTGAACATTGTCTTTTACATTCATTGCATTTTCCTCCTTTACCTGTTGGATTTGCATACTGCAAGCCACTGCTTGAAAGGCGGGTGCAAAAAAGGCAAAAAAAATACCATTGCCGCTCATAAACCTTACGATTCTGCACTCGACCTATCAATGCAGTATAGTTTTAGAATCAGACAATGGTCTTTACATATGGTCACAACAAACCGCTACAGATTACGGACACGACTGTAGCAATACATATGATTCCTATATACAAAAACCTTGTCTATACTTCGACTGCTACTGTCGTCCATAATTTCACCTCGCTTATTAAAATATTTGGCAATACCGTTTATATTTTACATTATAAAAAAGAATCTGAGGCAAGTCAATAATAGTCTTGTTAAGATAACGTAAGAAGGTCATGCACTCGAAGAAATTCCATTGTAAAACCTGCTTCATCTGAAATTACCATGTTCACCGCAAATGGACTTTTCCAGACTAAATCTTACGGTTACAAATTTTCATTTTTTGATTGAAATGGCATATGGAATATGTTAGAATGAGAACTGACATTCGATTATGATTTATCTTTGAATTATTTGTCCTTCAAAAAACGCGCTGTCATAATGCATTGAGCGCATCAGACGGATATTTTGTATTCAGGGATATCAGTCAGCATTTTGAAAGGAGACTGCAAATGCTTCATATAACGATACGAAATGAAACAAAAAACGACTTTAGAGAAGTTGAACGATTGACACGGAAAGCGTTTTGGAATGTATATGTCCCCGGATGCAATGAACACTACTTAGCCCATATTTTACGGGAACACAAAGATTTTATCCCCGAACTTGATTTCGTTGCAGAAACAGAAGATGGAAAATTGATTGGCAACGTTATGTATACCCAGGCAAAGCTTGTTGATGAAAGCAAAAATGAGCTGTCAATCCTTACTTTCGGTCCAATCAGCGTACACCCTGATTACCAGCGTATGGGCGTCAGCAAAAAGTTGTTGGAATATAGCTTTGACAGAGCAATTGAACTGGGATATCAGGTAATAGTAATATTTGGAAATCCTGACAATTATGTGTCCCGCGGGTTTAAAAGCTGTAAAAAATACAATATTTGTACTGCAGACGGAATCTATCCTGCGGCAATGCTTGTAAAAGAATTGGTACCGGAAACGCTCAGCGGGAAAAAATGGTTTTATCAGGAAAGTCCGGCATATCAGTTCGAAAAATCTGATGCCGAAAAATTTGAAGAAGCTTTTGAGCCGATGAAAAAGGAATTTCGCCCAAGTCAGGAAGAATTCTATATTCATAGCCATTCCATCATACAGGATTGACGCAGAAGTCTGATGAAAACACATTTCCAAAAGGAACCATACCAAAAAATATTTTATGTAACCAAATTGCAAATTGTACCCTGAAAACGACAGATTGTACCAAAGTCAGGACTTACTCTTCCTTTTTTGATATACTATTTCCGCGATTTTCGCGACAGTGGCAAAATGAAAACCGATGAAAACGGAAGAAAAGAGGTACAAAAAATGTTAAGGACAATTAAAGGAAAACTGACATTCAGTATGATTGCAATTGTTGTTACAAGTATTCTTTTGACGGCGATTGGATTACTCGCGGTAGCAGGAACCCGGACTGTGCAGGATCAGACGCGGGCGTTACAGTTAAACGCGGATAAGTATGCGGAAGAAATCAACACATGGATTGAGGAAGAAAAAATGCTTGCATACGGTGCGGTAAACAGCATTGTGGCAGGCAAAAATACAGATACGGAATTTATCCAGTCGGTGGTGGACACCCACGCGCAGGGACGGGAGGAGCTGTTAAACCTGTACTGCGGAACGAGTGACAGCAGGTTTATATGGTCCAATCGGGAAATCGAAATGCCGGAGGGCTACGACCCTGTGCAGCGCGGCTGGTATCAGCAGGCGGTGGAAACAGGAGCCGTGATTGTGACCGACCCGTATTGCGACGCGCTCACGGGACAGATGTGTACCACAATCGCGGCGCCGGTATTCATAGAAGGTGAACCGGCAGGCGTTATCGGTCTGGATGTCACGCTCGAAACAGTGACAGAACTGACGGGCAGCATTAATTATGAAAACGGTGTGTACGGATTTCTTGTAGATAACAGCGGACAATATATCGCACACCAAAACAGCGCGTATGAGCCGACGGCGGATACAACGGTTCTGGTGGCTGATGTCATGCCAAAGCTTTGGAATCGATTAGGTAATTCCGAAAACAGTGTTCAGAAGTTGGAGGATTACAACGGCAGTGTATGTTATTTTGCGACATCGGAAATTACCGGCTGCGGTTGGAAGCTGGGGGTCGTAGTGCCTGTGGCGAATGTCACGGCGTCCCTTGTGACAATGATTGTCATTGTAATTGTAACTGCCTTGATTGTCATTCTGTTCGTGGCAGTCTTTATGCTGGGACTGATTGGCAGAATGCTTGCGCCAGTGCAAATGCTCAAACAATTCGCGTCAGGCGATTTTTCAGAGAACGCTGTCGTTGAGACGGAAATTCCCAAAGAATATAAAAACGAGACGGAGCAAATCAAAAAAGCAACCGTGGAAGTAAGACAGCAGATTCGGGAAATCATTTTAAATACAAAGCAGGAAGCGGAAAATATCGGCGCAATTGCGGAAGGAACCTCGACGAAAATGACCACATTAAATCAGGATATTTCAGGGATTACCGAATCCGCCGGTCTTGTTATGAACCAAACCGTTAAGGCAAAGGAACTGGCAGAAGCAATCCGAAATAACGGACAGGAATTAGGGAATGCCATTGATACAGTCGTCATGAAAGCCGGAGAAGCGGCGGAGCAGTCAAGCGATATTATGATCCGGGCGGGACAACATCACGAGTCTTCCCAGCAGTCCGAGCAGGAAGTGGTCTCACTTTACGAGAAGACGAAAAACGAATTGGAGCAGGCAATTAAAGACAGCAAACAGGTAAGCGAAATCAATGCCTTGACAGAGGAAATCCTTGCAATCAGTTCTCAGACAAACCTCCTGGCGCTGAACGCGTCCATAGAAGCCGCAAGAGCAGGCGACGCAGGCAAGGGATTTGGTGTTGTAGCGGAAGAAATCAGAAGCCTGGCAGACAATTCCAGACAGGCGGTAGACAAAATCCGCAAAGTGACAGAGGGCGTCGTGGATAACGTAGCGTTCTTATCGCAAAGCTCCGGAAAGCTGCTGACGTTTATGACGGATAAGATTATGAAAGATTATCAAAGCATGACAGAGCTTGCAAAAATGTATGAAAAAGACGCTGCGTTTTACAGTGACATTGCCTGCGATTTAGGGTCTTCCTCTATGGAAATGAGCTCCAATATGACAAAAATTAATGAGTCCATCGCTGCGGTCACGGAGCTTGTGGGGGAGATTGCGCAGCAGATGTGCAGCATGAGTGACTCCGCCCAAAATTCCAACGAAAATTCGCAGGCAGTCGTAAAGCAGATGGAAGAACTGTTCCGGTTAAGTGAGCTTCTAAATCAAACCGTGGCGTCATTTCGCATTTAGGGTTTGTGGTAAGCACTATCTTACACCCTGCGCAATTCTTCCCACCGTTCACAGGCAATGGACGGCTCTGTGACAAGGCATTGCGGATTTGGTGCAAGCACATGACGAACAACTTCAAAAATCCTTCCCGCATCACACAGCAGGCATGCGGCATCTCCAAATTTGACCTCGCGTGCCGCCTGACAGTCAAGAAATGCCTGATGGAGTTTTATAAAATCTTCCGAAATATGCGGCTGCTGTGCATTATAGTGCTTCCGCATATAGACGGTTTTATTGCTGCCATCAGGCATGACAACCTCAAGTTTCATCGGTATATCCGCCAGCCTGTTAGGCACATTCAAAACCTCTTCGACGCTATGGATAAAGGTATTGCGCGCATGCCCCACGCCAATCAGCAGTATCTTACCGTTACAGGCTCTTAGTCTGTCATAACAGCCGCCCGGTGTACAGGGCGTGTTGCAGAATTCCTCTTTCGCCAAATAATCCGCTGCGTTTTTTCCGAAACCCGCAAGACTGTGCGTCGGATGCAGTGAGCGCACGACACCGTTTCTTTTTAAAAACAGATTGGACAGTAATCCCACACAGGAAGGCTCTTTTTGGGGATGATATATGGGATTTTGTTCGTTTATCGTGCTCCATGTATGTGTCGGGAACAGCAGAAGCCCGTCTTTAAAATACGCCGTCAGCACATCCAAAACGGTATCCGCGCCGCCCTCGACTATACCTATGGATTTCATGGAAGAATGAATTAAAATGGTTTCCGTGCCACACATCCCCATGTCTGCTATCTGTTCTTTCAGCTCTTTTACAGTATACATCATAACTCCTATCCTGCATATTTTTTATATGCACAGACTCAATCTATTTCATTACGGTAATTTGATACCCGCCAACATTTCTTTCAATGGAACAGCCTTCATAAAATCCATGCAATGCCCGTTGCCGTTCTTTGGACTGCATCCTTAAAATGGTTCCCCGGATTTTGCCGAAACACCGTTTCAATTCCTTTTTTTTCATAAAAAGCATGGATTTCCTCTGTGTTTCTCTGTACAGTCTTCAGATAAGGATTTTTGGTTTTACATTCCCTGTCTCCCAAAGACAGATATAAAAAATCAGGTAATTTTTTCATTTCATGTGAAAAAACATATTCCTTAAATCCCGGAAACCATAGAGAACCAGACATGCTCGCAGCCCTCGAAAAAAGCTTTGTCTGATAGAGTGCATATAATGCAAATAATCCGCCGAGGGAATAGCCTGCAAGTCCTCTCCACAAAGCCTGCCCCTGTATAAATTCTTCGGCGCATGGTACAATTTCATTTATCAAAAGCCGCAGGTATTCGTCCGCACCGCCGGTGCAGGGCGTATCCTTGTCGGAAATAGGCGGAATATCCCACGGAACCATATCGTGATTCCATATAAGACCGCTTACCGTAACAAGGTTAAAGTCCTGACAGCCTGTACTGCATAAAGTCTGGTATACACAATCCCCTTCCCGCGCAAATGTATTGAGATAAATCACGGGGCTTTCGCGGGCAACAGTTGGATATACCGTAATTTCTTTGTCCAAGACACGAAATGTGTGTTTGTCATAAAACACTTTTTCCATTTTTATGGTTCCCCTTATTCTTCCCGTTGCCCAATGTCTGCTACGGGTTCCTCGAGCCCGGCAATCCCAATGTGATGCTTTTTTGCATAATCCCACAATGCGGCGTGGATTGCCTCCTCCGCAAGCAGGGAACAGTGCACCTTCACCGGAGGAAGTCCGTCCAATGCCTCCATGACCGCCTTATTTGTAACCGAAAGCGCCTCCTGCACGGTCTTGCCCTTCACAAGCTCCGTTGCCATGCTGCTTGTCGCCACCGCTGCCCCACAGCCAAAGGTTTTAAACTTCGCGTCCTGTATCACGCCCTGATTATCAATATCTAGATAAATCCGCATAATGTCGCCGCATTTTGCATTTCCGACCGTTCCGACACCGCTCGGGTTTTCGATTTCACCGACATTTCTCGGGTTGTTAAAATGGTCCATCACTTTTTCACTGTACATTACAATCCCCTTCCTTCTGCCCTTTTATAAAATCTTCATATAACGGCGACATGGCACGCAGCCGCGCAACGATTTTTTTCAGTCCGTCCACGACGAAATCAAGCTCCTCCACTGTCGTTTCCTCCGATAGTGTTAGTCTAAGCGAACCATGTGCGATTTCATGTGGCAGACCGATTGCAAGCAGCACATGCGACGGATCCAGTGCCCCCGATGTGCATGCCGAACCACTCGACGCGCAGACGCCAAGCTGGTCAAGCAAAATCAGCAGCGACTCGCCCTCGACAAAACGGAAGCAGAAATTTGCATTGTTGGAAAGGCGCCCGGTTCTGTGTCCGTTTAGGCGGCAGTATGGGATTTCCGTCAGAATACGCGTAATCAGGTAATCCCTAAGCTGCGTTTCCCGTGCCATTGTTTTCTCCATATGCGCCTTGGCAAGTTCTGCGGCTTTTCCAAAGCCCACGATTCCCGGCACGTTGAGCGTGCCTGCGCGCCGGTTGCGCTCCTGTGCGCCTCCATGCAAAAGCGGATGGATTTTTACGCCTTTTCTGACATAGAGTATACCGACGCCTTTGGGACCATTCAGCTTATGTCCGCTCGCGGAAAGCAAATCGATATTCATTTTTTCCACGTCAAGTGCAAGATGCCCGTATGCCTGTACCGCGTCGGTGTGAAACAGCACGCCGTTTTCCCGCGCAATTTTACCAATCTCTGCTACCGGCTCTATGGTGCCGATTTCATTGTTGGCTGCCATAACGGAAATCAGGACAGTATCCTGACGGATTGCCGCTTTAAGCGCATCTAATGAAATCATTCCACTTTCATCCACATCAAGATAAGTTACCTCCCACCCTTGCTTTTCCAAGTATTGGCAGGTGTGTAAAACAGCGTGGTGCTCGATTTTACTTGTGATGATGTGTCTGCCCTTTTCGCGGTACGCTTCACAAACAGCCTTAATTGCCCAGTTATCCGACTCACTGCCGCCGCCCGTGAAGTAAATTTCTTCTGCGCCCGCGTTGATAAGCTTTGCTGCCTGAACCCTTGCCTCATCCACTGCCTTTTTTGCCTTGCCTGCAAAAGAGTATACTGAGGACGGATTACTGTAGACTTGTGTAAAATAAGGGAGCATTGCATTTAGGACATCTTCGCTTACTTTTGTTGTTGCTGCATTATCTAAATATATCAGGTTATTTATTTTATTCATTATCTTTACTTCCTTTTTATTTCCTATCTAATCTATATGTTTTATATGATAAAGTATATCGAAAGTAGGACGTGATGTCAATGGAGTTTTCGCAACTTTTCCCACTCATGCGTCAAGTATCCGTCAGCCTGCTGACATGTTTTCTTTGCACGAACCCGTACATTAAGAAAAGAGCCCGTAAGGTCCGCTCCCGCCGACCTTACAGGCTCTTACCTATCCTGCCTTAATCCTCAAATGCCAAATACGCACCCTTCATCGGGCTGACCGCGTGTTCACTGAACAGGCGCAGCGCACCTCTCTTATAGCGAATTTCCCGCGGTTTCCAATTTTCCTTCCGTTGCGTTAAAATCTTATCAATCTCCTCGGGTGACTTGCGCTCCCCGTTCACACCAATAATATTCAACTTCCGTTCCGCCACGTCAATCTCAATCAAATCGTCCTCCTCGACAAGCGCAATCGGACCTCCGTCTGCCGCCTCCGGACTGCAATGTCCAATCACCGGGCCGGTGGAAGCACCCGAAAACCGTCCGTCGGTAATCAGCGCAATGCTCTTTCCAAGCTCCTTGTCACTGCTGATTGCCTCCGACGTGTAAAACATTTCAGGCATTCCGCTGCCCTTCGGACCCTCATAGCGGATAAATACCGCGTCGCCCTTCTCAACCTTATGCTTTAGCACCGCATCCAAACATTCCTCTTCGCTGTCAAACGGTCTTGCACGCAATACCGCACGGAACATTTCCTTCGGGCATGCCGTATGCTTGATTACCGCACCCTCCGGCGCAAGGTTTCCACGCAAAATCGCAATACTTCCGTCGTTTCCAATCGCCTTATCACGCGGGCGGATAATGTCTTCCTTTGTAAGGGTACAGCCATAACGCTTATTAAACTCCTGCAGCCATTTATCACACCGCTCATAAAAACCGTTATGCTTTAACTCCTCCAGATTTTCGCCCAGTGTTTTTCCCGTCACCGTCATCACATCCAAATGCAGCACATCCTTGATTTCCTCCATAATTGCCGGAACGCCTCCCGCATAATAGAAGCACTCTGCCGGCCAGCGCCCTGCCGGACGGACGTCCAAAAGATATTTTGCATTGCGGTGCAGACGGTCAAACGTATCGCCCGTAACCTCAAGTCCGAACTCATGTGCGATTGCCGGAATATGCAGCAGACAGTTCGTACTTCCCGAAACCGCAGCATGAACCAAAATCGCATTCTCAAAACTATCCATTGTAACAATGTCGCTCGGACGCATATTATCCGCCTTTGCCATTTCCACCGCCCGTCTGCCCGCCTGCCTTGCAAAGGTCTTCAAATCCGGGCTTGTCGCAGGCATCAGCGCACTTCCGGGCAGTGCAAGTCCAAGCGCCTCCGCCATAATCTGCATCGTGGACGCCGTTCCGATAAACGAACATGCCCCACAGCTCGGACAGGCGTTATGCTTTGCCCAATTAAGCTTTTCCTCGTCAATCTCACCGCGCTGATATTTCGCGCTATACATGCCAAGCTGCTCCAAAGTCAGCATATCGGGACCCGCATTCATTGTTCCGCCCAACACAACAATTGCCGGAATATTCACACGCGCTAATCCCATGAGATTCGCAGGAAGCCCCTTATCGCAGCTTGAAAGATAAACGCCCGCGTCAAACGGCGTCGCGTTTGCGTGAATTTCAATCATGTTTGCAATCATTTCACGGCTGACAAGGCTGAAATTAATGCCGTCCGTTCCCTGACTTTCCCCGTCGCACATGTCCGTGCAGAAATACCGAGCGCCGAAGCCGCCTGCCTCATTCACTCCTTTTCTTACCTCTTCCACTAAGATATTTAAGTGTCCGCTGCCAGGGTGGCTGTCGCCGTAAGTGCTCTCGATAATCACCTGCGGTTTTGCCAAATCCTCCGGCGTCCAACCCGTCCCAATCCGCAATGGATCCAGTTCCGGTGCAACCTTACGCATTTCCTGACTTTTCAAATTGCTCATATCCTAATCCTTCCTTTCCATATATAACGAATCTGTCCGTAAATTGCAACAGCGTAAATGATTTAATCATTTCAATAAGAATTTGTATCAGCAAATTCTTTGAACGCAAGCCGCCGGGCTTTCGTTTTTTTATGCAAAAAACGAAATAATCAATGCCACGATAAATCCCGTACCGCCGACAAGCGTCTCCATAATCGTCCATGTTTTCAAAGTTGTCTTTTCATCCATACCAACCAAAGATTTCACAAGCCAAAAGCCCGAATCATTAAAATGGGAGCATACTGTCGCACCGCCCGCAACTGCTGCCGTCGTGCAGGCAAGATACAAGGGGGAAAGCTCTGCAATACCCGGAATTGCCGCAATGATGCCTGCTGCCATTGTCATCGCCACCGTTGAAGAACCCACACAAATGCGCACAAGCGCAGCCACGATAAAGGCAAGCACAACAATCGGTAACGACATTGATGAAACCGCATTTCCAATCACATCGCCAAGCCCCGAATACTGCAATACATAACGCAGCACGCCGCCGCATGCGGTAACCAATAAAATCAAACCCGTCGGCTCAAGCGATTTTGTCATCACCTTTTCCAGCTCCGCCGTACTGTATCCGTGCCCGATTCCCAAAATCAGCATTGCCGCTACCGTTGCAATCAAAAGTGCCACAAACGGCTCACCCAAAAATCCGAATATCGGCTGCAAACCACTAAGCGCAGGCACGACACCCGTCACGGAATCCAGGATAATCAGCACGAGCGGTATCAGGATAATGCCAACAATCGCCCAAAAGTTCGGCAGCTTTGACTCATCAAAATCCTCCTGATTTGCCACATGCTCCGGAACAGGAATATTATATTTTTTCCCGCAGATAGAACCCCAAACCGGTCCTGCAACTATCATAGCACATGTTCCGCAGAAAATTCCAACTAAGATTACCCAGCCTAAATCGACATTGAGCATGGTCGCCACAAGAATCGGTCCCGGTGTCGGCGGAATAAACGCATGCCCTACAGCAAGACCTGCCAAAAGCGGGATTGCATAAAACAGGGAAGAACGCTTTGTCCTTTTTGCAAGGGAAAAGGCAAGCGGAATTAAGATAATTAAACCTGCGTCAAAAAACACGGGCATTGCGATGACCAGACCGGTAATGCCGAGCGCCCACGCTGCCTTTTTATCACCGAACCATTTGACCATTGTGACCGCGAGCGTCTGTGCGCCGCCCGATATTTCCAAAATCGCACCGAACATTGAACCTAAGCCGACCAGCAGCGCAATGCCCTTTAGGGTGTTTCCGATACCATCGTTGACTGCCGTCACAATGTCCCCCGCCGGCATTCCCGCAATCAGACCAATGGAAATTGCGCCAATCAATATGGAAATCATCGCCTGAATTTTGAACTTGATAATCAGGACAAGTAAAATTACCAAACCGATTATTGCTGCAATGATAAGTCGTGTTGGATTTAATGCAACCGTTTCTGAACTCATAAATTTACCCTCTCTTTCTATTCTTATTTTCTTTCATAAGCCGCACAATTATGCACGTCACAGACATCTGATGTAACAACTATTTTCACCTCTTTTCCCACCATTTCTGTATGACGTATTATGTTTTATACTTAAAATAGTATATTATTTGGTTATTTTCGTCAATACATCCGATGTTTTTCTTTCTTTTTCGTTGACCTGCACAAAAGAAGAAGGAGATTTCTCATTTTATCCACCTTCTTTTGTGCATTTCGACGTAACTATTCAGTGCCTTTATAGTTGCGAGCATCAATCTATGCAAATCCACTTCGTGGAAGCCTGATGCCTCAAACAACTTATACTTTCTTATGCACTACGCAGCAAGTGCGTAGTGCTGTACCGAGCAGCTACATTCCTAAAATATTTTTTTGCCTGCTTCTATTCTTTTTCCATGCTTTTTTCACGATGCTCTTTATTCTTGCGCATTAACATCTGACGATTATAGGTCAAATGCATCATCATCGCGCACCGCGCACCTACCGGGTCTTTATCCGTAATCGCCTCGACAATCGCGCGGTGCGTTTCAATCGTTTCCTGCATTAGTGTCCGGTGCGTCAGGTTCGCAAATGTCAGAACCGCTGTATTAATCAATGGAATTAATGTCTCCACCACACGGTTTTTGCTGCACTTCGCGATACAGGTATGGAATTCGACATCCTTTGGAATATGGTTTTTTCCACTAAGATACATCTGCTCTGTTTCATCGCACAGGCGTTTTAACTGCACCAGCTCCTCCGGTGTCGCGTTTTCCGCCGCAAGCGCCGCAATGTCCGGTTCCAGCATCAACCGCACGTCAAACAGTTCCAACGCCAGTTTATACTTATCCTGCAGTTTGGACAATCCAAGCGGATCTTCATCCGCCGTGCTCGTGCTGATAACGTAGGTGCCTGAACCGCGTTTAACCTCCAATATCCCCTTCGTCACCAGCGCCTTGACCGCCTCCCGGATTGTGCTGCGCCCCACGCCGAATTTCTCGGCAAGTTCAAATTCGTTCGGAATCCGCTGTCCAACCTCTACCGGCTCCTGCAGAATGTAATTCATCAGCTCGTCTTCAATCTGCTCTCCCAGAAGTTTTTTATCCAGTTTTTCAAATTGATACATTTTGGCTTATTCCCCCTATAAATCCCAAACCGTCAGTTGTTTTTCCTTAAATGACTTTACTTTTCGTTCCGTGATTTTATCATCCTGTGCAATCTGTCCGCATAAAATCGGTGCATTCGCGTCATATAGCCTGCAGTTCTTCGCAACGCTTTCAGGACTGTGGTTTGCATAGCAGTATCGACATCCGTTTTTGCAGGTATTATAAGCGCCCACATCAATGCTTTCGACACAGCCGCATTCTTCCCTTTGGTTTTTATCCCGCCCTGCGTCTATTTTACAACCGGTAATCTGTTCAATCAATCCTTTGTCAATGCAGCAATTATGCTCTATTCCATAAGCGGACAAGTCCATTTTCTCCGCACAGCTTGCAACTTTCATATGATTGTCCTTTGCAATCTGCGCTAGTTTTTGTGCAAAAGCAGCAAGTTCACGCTCCGTCAAAAAAGAAACGTGAAGTGCGTTCATGCTCTTTTGGTTCTTCGCATAAAAATCGACAAAGCTAATCACGCATTTTTCCGTGTAGCCGCGCAATCTCTGCGCAATTTCCGCAAATGCCTTCAAATGATATTCCGGCGTATATTTGTCCGTAAAAAGAATCGGATCGTACCGCCAAATTACTTTCTGCGCTCCGATTTTACGCGATAAATTTTGGAAAGTCGGAATCACATCCTCCTTTTTATCAGGAACATTACTCTCAATATCCGTACCGTATCCTGTCAATGTAAACTGAAAATAAAACGGATATGCGTTCAATTCCTCTAATCCTGAAAACAGCGGTTTTGGATTTTTCGTCCAAAATACAATACAGTCCACGACCTCGGGGGACAGCGCAATCCTGCTGACCTGACGTGGGTTCATCGGATTGCGGACATACACATATCCTTCTTTTATTCTATTCAAAAACCAGTCGGAATAGTAGTTCGGAATATCCGTCCTGCGACTCGCACTTAATATCACCGCGGCATCCCCCTCCAATAATGTCCACAACATATGTTCATTATATAAAATATCTTCTTTCCGGTCAATCATAAAAACCGCAAAAGCCTGCCGCGCTTTTATACAAAATAGCGCAAACAGGCTTTTATGTTTCACTACACCTTTTTCCATAATGGAACGGTATTTGTCAAGTGCCAAGCAGCTGACGCTTCTTGGCAGTAAATTCGTCTTCCGTAATAATCCCCTTATCCATTAAATCCTTGAACCGTTGTAACTCGGACGCCGCATCCACTGCCACACCGGAAGCCGAGATACTTCCAATGCCTACCGTCCGCTCTGGCGCACCGGGAAACGCCACCTCCATAAGCGCCCTTGCAAGCTCCTCCATAAGCGCAGCGTCCTCATTGTACTGTCTGAGATAATCACTGGTATCCGGATCCGTACTGTCAAACTCAGGAGCCGTTTTTTCCGCTGTATAGACAGAAAAATAAGGATGTTCAAAATAAATATCCACATGAAACCTCAAAAAAGGCATCATAACCTTCATATCCGGCATAGGATAATATCCGTTGTTATCCTTTTCCATTTCACGTCTCATATGTGCCTGTATCCGAATCCGCTCAATCTGCGGCGACATAGCTGTCACACGTTCGGGCACCATGCTGGTATAGCGCGTCAGACCCTCGGCACTCCCGCGAAACAAAGGCTGCGCGTCCTCCCGAATCTCAAAAGATTTCACCTGACAGCCTTCAAAAATGGTCTTTGTAAGATTCTTATCCATGCACAAAAGCCGGTTATCTGTATCAAACACAAACTTATCGCCCAGCCAGCCAAAATCGACCTGCCGCATAATCCTGAAACGCTGCTTTAACTGCGCGTTTTCCTCACGGAAAGCCATATAATACCTGAACGCATCAATAGTCATGTAATCCAAAACCTCCTGCGGCAGGTCTACGTCACCGTAGCATTCCTTACAGACCAGCTGACCGTCAATTTTTGGTGGAAATAATCCCGATACTTTTCCACCGCAGATTGCGCAGGGAGGTTTTTCTTTTTTACCAAACAGTCCCATCATAATCCTCCTGTTATCAGACAATGGTTATCGGTTCTTTCCGGATAATATTCTTAAAAAGCTGGCACATCCCCTTAAGCTGCCAGTCAAATGCCGTACACCCATTCCAACCGTAAAGCCTCTCGTCGCTAAATGTAATCTTAATTTCCAGCTTTGGCCAATAAGGATCGGTTGTGGTCAGTTTCAGCTTAAAAACCTCGTACTTGGTATCTTCCTCGTTTTTCACCAAATCCGCAAGACCGGAAACCACCGACAGCGTGCTCTCCAAAAAGGTTTCACCGGGAGTATCCGAATCATCTAACTTTTGGGACGAACGATACAGCTCATATCCCGTAAGCTGATTGAAGGAAAATACGACCGGATTGTCCTCATCATGCAAGTCGTCGCTCTCCAGATAGAAAAATCCTGCACCCGGGTCAACGCCGAACTTCAGGTACGGAATATCGGTATAGCGGATATCCCAGCGAAGCGCGGCATACTTCTCCGCGTTTTTCTTACGGTAAGCCAAATGCTCCTGTATCAATTCAGGCGTTGCGGTTTTGATTAGTTCCTTGTTCATGGAAATCCGTTTGGAGCAGTCCTTACACAACGTTTTCTTATCACCGATTTTCGTCAGGAACAATCCCTTCACTTCTTTGCCGCAAACCGGACACGCCTCTTTTTTACCAAATAATCCCATAGACCTCCTCCTTTACTGCCTTAAAACGTCCCGCTTCTACCGCCATGTGTCGCGCCGGATGATGATACGTGTGTCGTCGAACCGCCCTTAGAGCCGCCCGAATTGCTTGAACTGCTCGACGTATCTTCTTTCGGTTTCTCCCTACGCTCTACATGCCGGTACAAAAACAAATCATTCTTTTTTGTCAGTTTCATGCTGTCTTTTTTTACATATTCATCCGCCCTCCATCGGTTCCCTACCGATTTGAGCTGTCCTTTCATGATTGCCATTGCAATCAGGGCAATCACAAATGCAATCGCAAAGCAAATAATCAGAAGCGTGAAATAAGGAAACGGCTCGCTCGGAAGATTGTCAACGTCATACGGCATTCCCGTCGCCGCCTGTGTTATGTACCTGTCACAATAATCCGCAAAGGTTGTAAACGCCGCCGCATACGCCCCGTCCTTCAGATTCGTGACAATCCAATCCTCCATATATTCCATTCCCGCATCCGTAAAGACTGTTATTGCATAACCTCTTGTAGTGATGTTCCATTGTCTTTCCCCCATGCTGAGAAGAAAGAGGATTCCGTCCCGCCCTTCTCCAAAACCATAGCCGTTATAATCATAAAAATCATCCGCGTAGACCATGACGTCCATACCTTCAAGCGAATCAACCGTGACTACGACCACATCCATCTGCTGCCGCTCGCTGATTTCATCCAGTTTATTTAAAAGCTCCGCTTCCTCGCTGTCCGAAAGCAAATCCGCATAGTCGCAAAGTCTTGGCAAATCGCCCTCCGCGGACACAGGAAAGACTGCCATGACTGATAAGAGCAATGCAAAAAGTACCGGTATCAATCTCTTTTTTATCTTCTTCATGATGCGCCCCCCTTATATCATCCAAATCAGGAATAACGCAGCATACATGACTGCACCAATCACCCCTGTCAGTCCAAACAGCCATTTTTTGTACGCAGCCTTGTCGCATGGCAAATCCCCTACCATGTTCCCGCTCTGTCCATTCATCGCAAAAAGGTAATCCTTACCGTTCCATTTCGTATGTAAAATCCAGACAGGCAGCAGCGCATATTTTACCCTGTTGCTGGACAACTGAATACTGCCTGTTTCCTTCGTAACCGTTGCATAGCCTTTTACCGTCGCGTCAAAAGCCGCCTCCGTGCTTTTGCGGATACGCTCATTGGCACGCTCTGCATTATCCTCTGCGCTCACATCGTATTTATCTGCCATGTAGCCCGCAAGATATGCCGTCTGAAAATCAACCGCCTTTGAGTAGTCAAACGGCTCAAGCGATTCCATCAAATCATCCGGCATCTTTGTGGAGCCGTCGGCGGGAACGTTTTCAAATACAAGGCTTCCGCCCCGGCTCACCGAAAAGTAACTGGTTTCCGTATAGTTATACATGCTGTCGCTCCATGTCCGTATCTTAGTCGCCCGGTAGCGCATATTTGCATTCGCCTCGGCATCATACAGCCAGAATGGCACATATACGCCTTTTACTTCCTTGATGTGATTTTCGTCCTTAAACTGCTTCGGGAGCAGGCGCTTCCCCTGGCAGTGTGCTTTTAAAGCGGCAATTGCGGCCTTTTTATCCAGCTGAAACGGAATGACATAATCCGGTTTTAAATCACCCGAAATCTGCCCTGTCACGACTACAGGATTCCCGCAGAACGAGCAGGAGGTCGCCGCCGTATTTTCATCACACACAATCTCACCGCCGCACGAATGGCATACATAGGAAGATAACCCCTCATCCTCCCCATTCTGCCATATTTCCTTTGCAGACGTATCCCACGTCATATCGTCTGCCTTTTCCTCTTTTAATTCACTGTCGTAGCCCGCTAATGTCTCCATCTCAAATTCCGTGTCGCAATACGGGCACTTCATTTTTTGAAGCGTGCTGTCAAAGGCAATGGCGCCGCCGCAGCACGGGCATTTATATTCCTGTATTTCCGCCATCTGACTCCCTCCGTTTATACTCTGTCGTTCTCATCAAACAAATCGCCGCACTCCGGGCAGAATTTGGGCGGGTGCGCAGGATCCTCAGGCTCCCACCCGCACTTGTCACACCGGTAAAGTGGTACGCCCTCCGGTTTTTTTGCACCGCACTCTGAGCAGAACCTTCCCTTGTTTACAGTCCCGCATGAGCAGGTCCATCCGTTGTTCGCCGCGGGCACAGGTCTTGGCGAACCGCATTCCGGACAGAATTTCCCCGTTGCAACTGTTGCACCGCACGAACATCTCCATCCCCCTGTCTGCGACTGCTGCTGTCCCGGCTGCTGCACTGCCATTTGCTGCGCCGCGGACTGCTGCTGTCCCATTGCAAATAAATTCTGTGCATTCATGCCTCCGGTGTTCATTGCCATTCCCATGCCCATAAAGCCAGTCATGGCACCTCCGGAATTGGATGCCGCCGCTTTCATCGCATCCGCCTGCGCACCCACCAAAGCTGCTCCCGCCATATTCGGATTTTGCAGTGCCGCCGTACGCTGAAGCTGTTTAATCATTTCCGCGTCTTCCTCCGGCAGCGTAACAGATCCAAGCGCAATACTGACAATCTTCAATCCGCGCAGTTCGCCCCATTTTGCACAAAGTGCGGCATTCATCGCGTTCTCCAAATCGGCATTGTGCGAAACAATCTGATTCGGACGCATCTCCAAATCGGAGAGCCTGCCAAACGCAGGCTGCAATGCGCTGATAAACTCCGTTTTCAACTGACCATCAAGTTCATCACGCGTATAATCCTGCTCCACATTGCCGCAGACATTTGCATAAAACAACAGCGGATTGGCAATTTTATACGAATAAACGCCCGAACAGCGCACGGAAACATCTACATCCAGACCAATTTTGGAGTCTACCACACGAAACGGAATCGGATTAGGCGTTCCGAACTTATTGTCAACAAGTTCCTTCGTGTTAAAATAATAGACTCTTTGGTCTTTGCCCGTATCGCCGCCAAACGTAAAACGCCTGCCAACCGTCTTAAAAGTATCTAAAATACCTGCGCCAAGACTTCCTGCAAAAATACTCGGTTCCGTGGATGTGTCATACCGAAATTCCCCCGGTTCCGCGCACACCTCCACAACCTTCCCCTGCTCCACAATCATCATACACTGACCGTCTGCAACGGCAATTACGCTTCCGTTAGAAATAATGTTGTCATTTCCTTTTGTATTTGAGGAACGGGATGTTGTCCGTTTCCTGCCCTTTGTAACCAAAACGTCCTTCTCCATTGCGTCACAGTAGAAAAACTCCTTCCACTGGTCTGCAAGCGTTCCCCCAAGCGCTCCCGCTCCTGCCCTGATAAGCCCCATTTCGAAAACTCCTTTCCTATTTTAGAATAAACTGTTACTTTGTGTATCATTTCCAACAATAAAACGCCATTACCTTAACAAAGCTTACAATACCTGCCTGCGGAAATGGGACGTTTACCATGAAACGACCAAAAACCGTGCTCAATCGACAATTTTTCCCATTATCCCCTAAAGAGACACACGCAGAATAAACTGCCCCTCCTCAATCAAAAAAGTGGATATCCCGTTATAGCGCTCCACGATCGCGCAAATGCTGCGCACTCCCATCCCGTGCCCCGGCTTGTCCGTTACCGGAATGCCGTTTGTAAACAGGACATCCGCATCGCAGGAATTGATAATCTGCAGGAAAAATTTCCAGTTTTCCTCATAGGCGTCCACCTCAATCACGGCAGGCATTCCCTTATCCCTGCACCGCTGGCACGCATGCAGCGCGTTCTCCAAAGCATTTGACAAAAGCACGCACAAATCACTCTCGGATACCAGAATCACGCGGGATACCACAGCGTTAATTTTCACTAAAATCCCTTGACTTTCCGCACGCCTGGCATAGACTGAAAAAATCAGGTTGGCCGCCTCATTTTCACAAAAAACCGTCACCTTATCCGCTTCAATTTCCGAGCAGATTTCTCGAATATATGTTTGCGCCTGCTGCATCTTTCCATTTTCGATACATGCCGAAAGATACTGAAGGTGATGACGCAGATCATGGCGGTGCATCTTGGCGTTCTGTTGCGACTCCCGCAAGGTCTCAATTTCACGGACCGCCTGTGCAATCTGAACGTTCAGGACGTCCTGCGCCTGCTCCAGCTGGCTCCTTGTCCGCTCCGCCGCCGAATTATGCAGTATGAACATTAAATACGCCACACAGCACACAAACGGCATAAACTCTACCGCGACCAAAGTTCCCTCCAAAAGCAGGTTTGTATAAACGGATGTCAGATAGTCAAACCCGTAATACAGCACTGGAATAAAGCCAAACTGACACTGTACCGGAACGGAATAGTGTGCAACACTGCGCATGGACGGCGCGGCAAAGCGCACCAAAAACAGCAGCAGCGGCAAAGTCACAATCATCTCCGTAATCCGCTGCATTGCCACACCGCCGGAAAATACGGCAATTACCAGCAATGCAATCCATCGTCTGATTTGACAGCAAAGATAAGCCGTGAAAACCGAAATAACGGACCAAAGCCACTTTTTGCTGAAAAAATACAGGATTATCATCAGAGGAACATGCGTCGTAATCGGATAAAGGCATCTCGCCAAATCCGCGCTTACGAAAAAATAGACAATGCCCTGAAGCAACAGAAGCAACACCATGCCGCCCAAAAAAATACAGCGTTTTCGTCT
Organism: Lachnospiraceae bacterium UBA7110; assembly: GCA_002492295.1. Classification (GTDB taxonomy): domain Bacteria; phylum Bacillota; class Clostridia; order Lachnospirales; family Lachnospiraceae; genus COE1. Next base: position 928 of record DKYC01000088.1, on the reverse strand, counting down.
TGTCCATGCAACATCGCAGAACGCGGCAGATAAAACCATGCCAAAAATGCCCACAAACGTATGATTTAACAGATAAACGACATTCATGACATAAAAACCTGCCTTCTGCTAAATGCGTATTTTAGATATGTATTTTTGATTTCGGAGCATTTTCCGTGCGGTATCGGAATCTGCGCAAGATTAACCATTGTAATCGCCTTGTAGGAAATATTTTGGACATACTCCATATTCACCAAAAACGAACGGTGCGGACGCAGGAAATTTTCATACTGCGCAAGCTGACTGCAAAGCTCATCCAGTTTTCCGATGCTTTCCAGTACCGTTTTATTTTCCATGTGGAATAACAGTGTACGCCCCATCACCTCGCAGTATTCCAGTCTGTCCAGGTCAATCCGCGTAATCCCGCTTTTGCAGCGCAAAATCAGACCGCACTGCCGCTCCTTTTTACAGCTTAATATTACGGCGTCCAAAAGCCTGTAAAAGCTTTCCTCCAAAATCGGTTTCATCTGATAAAAATATGCGCCGACCGTATAGGACTGCACCGCAAACTCAGAGGAGGATGTCAAAAAGATAATCTTAACAGCGGTATCATACTTCCGGATTTCTTCCGCGATGTAAATGCCGTTCCCACCCGGCATGATTACATCCAAAAACAAAACATCAAAGCGTACCCCTTTTTCGATTTCGGCCATCAGTTCCAAAGAACTGTGGAAAGCGGCATATGCAACCCCCTGGCTGCGCTTTATGCGATATTGTTCAATCAGTATTTTCATTTCGTCTAATACGGACAAATCATCATCGCAATACGCTATTTTTATCATAGGAGTCCTCCATTTGCTGTAAACTGCATATGTATATTAGCTGCCAAATAAGTGAAATCGTGATGCAACACTTGACACCACGGCGGATTTACAGGTAAAATAATATG
>DKYC01000074.1:588-19369 GCA_002492295.1 Lachnospiraceae bacterium UBA7110 | reverse complement strand
TTGTCTATAAATACTTGCTCCGAATGGCGCGGGCAAATCCACGACAATGAATATTATGACGGGATACATAGCGGCAACAGGCGGCACTGTTTCCATCAACGGATATGATATTTTAAAACAGCCCAAAAAGGCGAAGCAGTGTATCGGTTATCTGCCGGAGCTGCCCCCCGTCTATCAGGATATGACTGTTTGGGAATACCTGGATTTTGCCGCGCAGCTAAAGCAGGTCAAAAAGGCGGCGCGCAGAAAACAGCTTGGACAGATTATGGAGCAGACGCGGATTTTGGAGGTGAAGGACAGGTTAATCAAAAATTTATCGAAGGGGTATCGGCAGAGGGTCGGGCTTGCACAGGCGATAATCGGATATCCTGAGGTGATGATACTGGATGAGCCGATGGTAGGGCTGGATCCAAAGCAGATGATTGAAATCAGGGCGCTGATTAAGGAGCTTTCCGAAAACCATACGATTCTGTTAAGCTCGCATATCCTGTCAGAGGTCAGTGCGGTGTGTGACCATATTCTCATTATTTCCAAGGGGAGGCTTGTGGCAAGCGACACGCCGGAGGGGCTCGTGTCACTGATGAAGGGCGGCAGGCAGCTGGAGCTTAATGTGTTTGGGACGGAAGAAAAACTTTGTGAAATATTAAACAATATTCAGGATATTGACAGCTTTGCGGTTGAAAAAGGAAAAAAAGAAGAGGAGTGTGGTGCTGTCATCCGGACAGGCGCAAATGTGGATATCCGCAAGGAACTGTTTTACAGACTTGCGTCGGCGGATATGCCGATTCTGCAGCTTGGCATTTCCGAAAAGTCGTTGGAGGAGGTTTTCCTGGAGCTTACGCAGGATGTGCCAAAGAGTGCGGAGAAGGAACCGGAGATAAAATTGGAAACGGAGGTGTCAGAAGATGAGGGCAGTCTTTAAAAAGGAATTTCTTTCGTACTTTCATTCTGTTACGGGATGGCTGTTTATGGCGTTTACAGTCTGCTTTTTTGCAATGTACTCGTCCGTTTACAGCTTTGCATACGGAACGCCTTACATTGCGTATTCGTTTGACGCGGTTTTGATTCTGTTTTTTATTACCGTTCCGCTTCTTTCCATGCGGATTATGGCGGACGAACGCAGGCAGAAGACAGACCAGCTTTTGATTACGTCGCCTGTTTCCGTGGGGAGGATTGTGCTCGGGAAGTATCTTGCAATGGCGGCAGTCTTTGCGGTACCGCTGTTTCTCTTCAGCCTTCTGCCGTTTTTTTTAAGCCGCTACGGGACAGTGCCAATGGCGGAGAATTTTGTGGCTGTCCTGGCGTTTGCGCTTTACGGGCTTGCCGCGATTGCCGTGGGACTGTTTCTGTCAAGCCTTACGGAAAATGTGGTGATTGCGGCTGTTATTACTTTTATTGTCCTGTTTCTGACGTATATGATGCAGGGAATTGAGAGCCTGATTTCGGCGACGGGAAATGCGGTAACAAGGTTTTTAGGCATTTTTGATTTTTACACGCACTACAGCGCCATGATCCGTTCGGTCCAGGACGCGACCGGAAACAGCAGGCTGACTACGGTTTTTGACCTCACCAGTATTGTCTATTTTGTATCAGTGATTTTCCTGATGCTGTTTTTGACGACGCAGTCCGTTCAAAAACGGCGCTATACGGTGTCGGTTAAAAATTTTGCAATGGGGGCGTACAGCGGCATTGCAACGGCTGTGGCGATTGCGGCTGCCGTGGGAATCAATCTGATAGCAGGCGCGCTTCCGTCAGACTGCACATCTGTTGACGTGACGGCAAACAAGCTGTACGGGATTACGGAGCAGACAAAGGCGCTTGTAAAAGGACTGACACAGGATGTCAGTATTTATGTGTATGCCGCGCAGGAGAATGCGGACGGTGTGCTTGCGCAGACGCTGGACCGGTATCAGGAGCTGTCAGACCATATCAGGGTTTCCTACATCGACCCGCTCCAGGATCCGAACTTTACAAAGAAATACACTGCGGATGAGCCGTCCCGAAACAGCGTGATTGTTGAAACCGACAAGCGCAGCAAAGTCATTGACTATTATGATTTTTATGAGACACAGATGGATTATTCCACGTATTCCCAAAGCGTGACAGGGTACGACGGTGAAGGACAGCTTACAAGCGCGATTTCCTACTGTATCAGCGACGATATGCCCAAAATTTATTTTATCACGGGGCATAACGAGTATACGTTTGATAACGGATTTCTGACAGTGGTTGAAAAGGAAAACCTTGACTATGAAACAATCAGCTTAATTGAGCATGATACTATTCCCGAGGATGCAAAGTGCGTCATTATCCATGCGCCTGAAAACGATTTTTCACAGGACGATGCGGATAAGGTGATTGCATATCTTAATAATGGCGGTATGGTCATTCTGACGACGGAGTATGTGCATGATCCGCAGCCCAATTATGAGCGGATTTTATCGGAATTCGGCATGACACTTCAGCGCGGGATGATTGCGGAAAATGATGCGGCAGGGTATTACCAGACCCCGTTTTACCTGCTGCCCAATATTGAAACAGCCGGCGAAACAAGTGGAATTACGGGAGCGCACAGCTATGTGATGTCCCCCTTTGCGCAGGGCGTGACAGTGCCTGAAAACAGCGTTGAGGGGATGACTTACACGAAGCTTTTGACGACTTCCGGCAAAGCCGTGTTAAAGAGCGGGGAAAAACAGGTCGCCACGTATGAGAAGGAGGACGGAGATCTTGAAGGACCGTTCTGCGTTGGGGTGAAAGCGCAAAAGGAGCTTGACAGTGGAACTGGCACGCTTTATGTCTTTACAAGCGCACAGATGTTCACGGACTATTACGACAGTGCCGTCGCGGGAAATAATAAGCAGTTATTTTCAAATATCATGGGAACAATTGCAGGCAATGAGTCTGGCATAGCTGTTCCCGTCAAAAGCTACACGCTTGAAACGCTGGTTGTATCGGCAAAGACCACATACCTTTACAGGGCGGTATTCATGGTTCTTGTACCGCTTGGTCTGCTGGCGTCAGGACTCGCAATTTGGATGGTACGCAGGAAAAAGTGAAAAATAGGATTGTAAAATGCCCAAAGGATAGTTTATAATGTAACTTGGTAGTTTATTGAAAAAGGCTTTCGACAGCCTTGCTACAAAGGAAGAGGAAAATGAAAAAATGGGCATTACATCGATTTTAGCGCTGCTGAGCGGGGTGGCGTTGTTTCTGTTTGGTATGTCGCTTATGGGCGACGGATTGAAAAAGGCGGCAGGAGAGAAGCTGGAACTGATTTTGTATAAGCTGACGAGCACGCCGATTAAGGGCGTGCTGTTAGGTGCGGCAGTAACGGCGGTCATTCAGTCTTCGTCCGCTACGACGGTTATGGTGGTGGGTTTTGTAAACGCCGGCATGATGAAGGTTGCGCAGGCGATTGGTATCATCATGGGTGCCAATATCGGTACGAGTATCACGGGCTGGATTCTGTGTTTATCTTACATTGAAGGCTCGAACGGTATCGCGCAGCTTTTGTCAACGGCGACAATTTCTGCAGTTGTCTCGATTATCGGTATTCTGTTTAAGACGGTATCCAAAAAGTCCACCTATAAAAATGTGGGCGATATCATGCTTGGATTTTCCATTCTGATGGTGGGCATGCAGAGTATGAGCGGCGCGGTTTCACCCTTAAAGGAAAATGAGCACTTTGTTAATATGCTCACGATGTTCTCTAATCCGGTTATGGGTATTCTTGTCGGTATTCTGTTTACGGCGGTCTTGCAGAGTGCGTCGGCTTCCATCGGTATTTTACAGGCGCTTTCCGTGACGGGGGCAATCAGCTTTGCGTCGGCGTTCCCGATTACGATGGGTATTGGCGTCGGTGCGGCCTGCCCGGTGCTTTTGTCCTCCATCGGAACAAATAAGAACGGTAAGAGAACAGCGCTGATTTATCTGATGAATGACCTGTTTGGTATGCTGTTTTGGTCGATAACGTTTTATCTGGCCCATGCAATCGTTCATTTTGATTTTTTGGAAATGACAATGACACCAATCACAATCGCGATGCTCAATACAATATTCCGTTTGGCAACTGTGGTTATTCTGTTTCCGTTTATCAAGTGGATTGAGCGGCTTGTATTTAAGCTTGTGAAGGACAGCGCCGAGGACAGGGAGGACCAGGAGGATTTCGATTTGCTTGAGGAACGGTTTTTAAATTATCCGGCGCTTGCGATTGGGCAGAGTCATACGGCGGCAAGCGGCATGGTAAAGAAGGCGCGCAAAAATATCCAGCGTGCGATGGGACTGTTTGAGGATTACGCGGACGAACGCTACAATAAGATTCAGGAGAAGGAAAATCTGATTGACAAGTATGAGGATAAGCTTGGTACCTATCTGATGCAGCTTACGGGACGCGATATGACAGAGAGCCAGTCAAAACAGGTGTCCATTCTGCTACATACAATCAGCGATTTTGAGCGTTTGGGGGATCATGCGGTCAATTTATCCAAGTCGGCAAACGAGCTGCATGAGAAAAAGATTAACTTTTCGGACGAGGCGGTTTACGAGCTGGGTGTGCTTAGCGGTGCAGTAAAGGAAATCCTTGATTTGACGGTGAAATCGTTTAGTGATGATGATATTTACACGGCGCTTCGGGTGGAGCCGCTTCGGGAATTGATTAATGTTCTCTGTAATGAACTGAAATCAAGGCATATCACACGGTTGAAGAATGGGAAGTGTGAGATGAAGCAGGGGTTTGCGTTCAACAATATCCTGACGGATTTTGAACGGATTGGCGCACATTGCTCCAATGTGGCTTTAGCGCTTCTTGAGGTGGAGGCGGAGGATTTTGATACCCATGAGTACCAGAAAAGTATCCGCGAGACGAATAATGAGCTTTATATCTCATTCTATGAGGATTATGAGGAGCGGTTCAATATTAATAAATATAAAAAATGGAGAAAGGGTAAGCAATGAAAACAGCCCGGTACCGAATGCTGGATGGTATTAGAGGAATTGCCTTCCTGAATATGATTGCATTCCATACGGCGTGGGATTTGGTTTATCTGTACGGGGTGCGCTGGGACTGGTATCAGTCGGTGAAAGGATATCTTTGGCAGCAGGGGATATGCTGGACATTTATTTTTCTCTCCGGCTTTTGCCTGCCCCTTGGAAGACATCCGGTTAAACGGGGAGTTACCGTATCTTTGGGAGGGGCGGTTATTACAGTCGTGACGCTTGTGCTGATGCCGCAAAACCGGGTTGTTTTTGGCGTCCTTACGCTGATCGGATCCTGTATGGTTATTGTGGGCGTGTCTGATAAATGGCTGAAAAAGGTGACGCCCGTATTCGGATTGGCAGTCAGCATTCTGCTTTTTGGCGTGACACGGAACGTGAATGGGGGATGGCTTGGCTTTGAGGCGCTGCAGCTTGTTAAAGTGCCGGCTTCATTTTACGCATGCAGGCATTCCTTTGCAAAGTTCATAGCAACATACCTTGGGTTTCCTGATAGGGAATTTTATTCCACGGATTATTTTTCGATAATTCCGTGGCTGTTTCTTTTTCTGTCAGGGTATTTTTTGTTTCGGCTTTTGGATAAGAAGGGACTGCCTGGCATTTTGGAAAGAGGGGTCTTTTGGCCTATTGAGTGGATTGGAAAACATTCGTTTGTTATTTATATGCTTCATCAGCCGGTTATCTATTTGGTCTTAGAGCTGGTATTTTGAACGGAAACAGGGATTTTGGGAGTGAGGAATGAGAATGGGGACGACAAAACTGCTTGAAAAACTGCGCTTCGGGGAAAAACTTACGCTCCATGAACAGGCGCTTTTGACAATACAGCTTAGCATTCCCGCGATTTTTGCGCAGATTTCATCGATTGTAATGCAGTATATCGACGCATCGATGGTGGGACATTTGGGGGCGGACGGTTCGGCGGCAATCGGCGTTGTGGCATCAAGCACGTGGCTTATGGGCGGATTGTGTTCGGCGGCTTCCACGGGATTTACGGTTCAGGTGGCACAGCGGATTGGGGCGCGCGACGAAAAGGGGGCGCGCAGCATAGTGCGCCAGGGGCTTATGACGGTGCTGATATTCAGCAGTGCTCTGATGCTGTGCGGGATTTTTGTGAGCGGTGGGCTTCCGGTGTGGCTTGGTGCGGATGCTTCGATTTGCGGAAATGCTTCAGGCTATTTTTTGGTATACGCCTGTTTCCTTCCGGTACTGCAGTTAAACAGCGCTGCGGGCGGGATGTTGCAATGCAGCGGGAATATGCGTCTTCCGAGCATGCTTCATATCATGATGTGTTTTTTGGATGTGGTATTTAATGCCATTTTGATTTTTCCGACAAGGGAGCTTGCCATCGGCGGGACGGATGCCACGCTGCGGATATACGGAGCAGGACTTGGCGTTATGGGCGCAGCGCTTGGAACGGCACTTGCGGAGCTTGTGGCAGCCTGTCTGATGCTTTATTTTCTGCTTGTGCGTTCGCCGATGCTGCATCTTCGGAAAAAAGAGCGCCTGAAGTTCAGGGCGGACGATATAAAGGCGGCAGTCAGGATTGCACTTCCTGTCGGATTTGAGCAGGTCGTGATGTGCGGCGCCCAAATTATGTCGACCCGAATTGTTGCACCGCTTGGAACGGTCGCGATTGCGGCAAATTCGCTTTCCGTTACGGCGGAAAGCCTCTGCTATATGCCGGGCTATGGTATCGGAACTGCAGCGACAACGCTGATTGGGCAAAGCATCGGAGCCGGAAGACGGGATTTGACTAGGCGGCTTGGATGGCTTACGACGGGGCTTGGGATGCTTGTAATGACAGGCAGCGGTTTTTTGCTGTTTTTTGGCGCGCCGTTTATGATAGGGCTTTTGACACCGGATGCGGCAATCCGTGCGCTGGGCACGCAAATTCTTCGCATTGAGGCGTTTGCGGAGCCGATGTATGCTGCGTCCATTGTGGCGTCGGGTGTATTTCGGGGAGCCGGCGATACGCTTGTCCCAAGTTTTATGAGCCTTTTTTGCATGTGGGCAGTGCGTATACCGCTCGCGGCGGCTTTAGCCGTTTCGTATGGACTGCAGGGTGTGTGGATTGCGATGTGCGTTGAGCTTTGCGTCAGGGGCGTGCTTTTTCTGATGCGTCTGCGGGGGACGAAATGGCAGCAACGGATATCCCGTGAAAAATAATTTTTTTGCCCAAAATGCTATTTGGTAAAAAATATTTCTTGACTTTACCGCATTAATGTGATAGCCTAAAAAAGACGTAAAGGAGCGCCATTCATATGAGCACGCGCTCTTTTACGTCCAAATTGTTTAAGGAGGAATTTATTATGAAAAAGGCAAAAGCTTTTTTGGCTATCGCAATGGCTGCAACCCTTACGGTTGGTTTGGTCGGCTGCGGTGGCAATGCTGACACTTCGGCACCGGCTGCAGGCACACCGGCAGAGAACAATGCAGGCACGCAGGCAGCACCGGCGGATAACAGTGGCACGGCAGCTCCTGCGGAAACAGCAACAGCAGGTACATCGGATTTAAATGTTATGCTTGAGACACCTGTAGAGTCACTTGACCCGCAGCAGGCAACAGACGGTACATCATTTGAGGTTATTGCAAACTTTACGGACGGTCTGATGCAGATGGATGCAGACGGACAGGCAGTAAACGCGCTTGCAGAGAGTTATGATCTTTCGGATGACGGTCTTACATACACTTTCCACATCCGCGAGGATGCAAACTGGAGCAACGGCACACCCGTAACGGCTGCGGATTTCGTATTTGCATGGCAGAGGGCAGTTGATCCGGCTGTGGCGTCAGAGTATGCATACATGCTCAGCGATATCGGACAGATTAAGAATGCCGCGGAGATTATTGCAGGCGAGGCTGACAAGAGCGAGCTTGGCGTAACGGCAGTTGACGACAAGACTCTTCAGGTAGAGTTAAACGTACCGGTAAGCTATTTCTTATCCTTAATGTATTTCCCGACCTATTATCCGGTCAACGAGGAGTTCTTTAATTCCTGCGGGGATACTTATGCGACAAGTCCCGAGACTGTTTTATCAAACGGTGCTTTTGTGATGGACTCTTATGAGCCCGCTGCAACGGCGTTTCACTTAACGAAGAATAATGATTATTATGATGCGGACCGGATACAGCTTCCGGGATTAAATTATCAGGTCATTCAGGATTCACAGCAGGCGCTGATGAGTTATCAGACAGGCGCGCTTGATACAACGCTTGTAAACGGCGAGCAGGTTGACCAGGTAAAGGACGATCCGGAGTTTATGGCAATCGGTGCAGGATACTTATGGTATGTGACACCGAACATTGATGCGGTGGAGGAGCTTGCAAACCTGAATATCCGTCTTGCGCTCACACACGCAATCAACCGTGAGGCAATCACGACGGACGTATTAAAGGACGGTTCCGCTCCTACTTATACGGCAGTTCCGATGGAATTTGCAGCAGGTCCTGACGGTTCCGACTTCTCTGCAGATCAGACAAAGTATTCGGATGTCTGTGCATATGATGCGGACAAGGCACTTGAGTGCTGGAATGCGGGGCTTGAGGAGCTTGGTGTAAGCGAAATTACGCTGGATATGGTAGTGGATGCCGACGACGCACCGCAGAAGGTTGCACAGGTATTGAAGGAGCAGTGGGAGACAACCCTTCCCGGATTTACGGTAAATCTTGTTGTTGAGCCGAAGAAGCAGAGAGTGGAAGACCTTCAGAACGGAAACTTTGAGCTTGGTTTAACACGTTGGGGACCCGATTATGCAGATCCGATGACTTATCTTGGAATGTGGATTACGGACAACTCAAACAACTACGGTTTATGGAGCAATTCCGAGTATGATGCAATCATCGATGAATGTACAACAGGTGACCTTTGCACGGATGCCGAGGGACGCTGGGCAAGACTTTATGATGCAGAGAAGCTTGTGATGGACGAGGCAGTTATTTTCCCGCTCTATACACAGTGTAATGCAGAAATGATGTCTTCAAAGGTTACAGGCGTTGAATTCCATCCGGTTGCTCTTAACAGAGTATACAAGAATGCAGTAAAATCTGAATAATCAAAGTTTTATAAAACGGGGTGGAAACCGCACTGGGGTAGGTTTACTTAGTGCGGTTTTACCGCCTTTATTACTTTAATTCTTTATCGGAAAAAAGCAAAAGGAGGCAAATCTGTGAAGAAATACATAGGCAAAAGGATTTTAACTTCCCTCTTTACACTTTTGGCGATTTTGCTGGTTTTGTTTATCTTAATGCAGCTTATGCCCGGTTCGCCATTCAATGATGAAAAACTGAATGCAGATCAGCGTGCAGCGCTTTATACGAAATATGGACTCGACCAGCCAATCGTCGTACAGTTTTTTAAATATGTGGGGAACATGTTGAAGGGGGATTTGGGCGTCAGCTATAATATTTCAAAGAATACACCGATTTCACAACTGATTCAGACAAGACTTCCCATCTCAATCCGTATTGGAGGCTGCGCGGTAGGTTTAGGCGCGGTAGTTGGATTGGTTTTGGGACTGATTGCCGCGTTAAAACATGATACGATTTGGGATTCGCTTGCAACGGTTATCTCGGTTATCGGCGTGTCAGTGCCATCCTATGTGTTTGCACTTGCGCTTTCCTATAATTTCGGATTCAAACTGGGATGGTTTCCGATGCTCTTTTCCCAACAGGATGTCTTAGGTTCAAGCGTTTTACCCAGTATTTCGCTGTCCATGTTCACAATGGCGTCGATTGCGCGGTTTACGAGAAGTGAGATGTTGGAAGTGCTTGGAAGCGATTATATGCTGCTTGCGGAGAGCAAGGGTATTTCAGGAGCGGCACTTATTTTCCGCCATGCACTCAGAAATGCACTCATTCCGATTATCACGGTGCTTGCGCCGTTGATTGTGGATTTGATGACGGGTTCTCTTGTGGTGGAAAAGATTTTTGCCATTCCGGGTGTCGGAAGCCTTCTTGTGACGGCAATCCAGTCAAATGACTACAATGTCGTCATTTCGCTCAGTTTTATCTATTCGGCAATGTATATCGGCATTATGCTTGTGGTTGATATTCTTTATGGTATCATTGATCCGAGAATCAGACTTGCGAAGAAAGGAGACTGATGAATATGGAAAATGCAGCAGCATATGTACCTGTTGAGACGGATTTTAAGTTAAAACATAATGCCGGGGCGGATTTGATTGATGAAAACTATGCCGCGCAGAGCTTTTGGAAGGACGTCTTTATCCGGTATTTCCGGAAAATCAGTGCGGTAATCGGATTGGTTTTGATTTTGGTGATTTCCGTGTTTGCGGTCATTGGTCCCGGAATGAATGAATACACGTATTCGGGACAGGAGCTTAGCCAAAAGAATTTTGCGCCCCGTATTATTGCTTTGGAGAAATTCGGGATTTTTGACGGAAGTGAGACGATGCGTACCACGACGGGGTCTAAAGAGATAAATTACTATACGGAAAAAGGGCTTACAGACCTTGAATATTGGTTTGGAAGTGACAATTTTGGCAGGGACATATGGACACGTACCTGGTCCGGTGCGCGGGTATCCCTGATTATTGCCATTGCCGCCGCCATTATTGATATGGTAATCGGGATGAGCTATGGTTTGATTTCCGGTTATTTTGGCGGAAGGGTCGATATGATTATGCAGAGGATTCTTGAGATTGCAAACGGCATCCCAAGGCTTGTCATCGTAACCCTTCTTCTTCTGGTATTGCAGCCCGGCATGCTGACCATTATCTTTGCATTGATGCTCACCGAATGGGTGGGGATGAGCCGTATTGCAAGAGCGGAGATGCTGAAACTCAAGGAACAGGAGTTTGTGCTTGCGTCGAGGACTTTGGGAGCAGGAAATTTCTTTATTATCTTTAAGGAAGTACTTCCAAATATTATCGGACCGATTATTACACAGGTAATGTTTTCCATTCCGACTGCCATTTTTACGGAAGCATTCTTAAGTTTTGTGGGACTTGGAATTCCGGTGCCGCGTTGTTCGTTAGGTTCGCTGATTTCGGAGGGTTTTAACAGTTTTACGACACACCCGTATCAGATTATCCCTCCAATCGTGGTAATGGCGCTTTTAATGCTCAGCTTTAATCTTGTGGCTGACGGACTGCGTGAGGCACTTGATCCGAAGATGAAAGAAATGTAAGGGATTGTTGTGATAAAAGGAGATAGGATAAAATGGCAGAAGAAGAGAAGAAAATACTCAATATATGTGACCTTGATATCACCTTTCGTACCACAGCAGGTCCGGTTCATGCCATAAGAGGCGTGAATATTGACTTGTATAAAGGCGAAACTGTGGCGATTGTAGGTGAGTCGGGCTCCGGAAAATCCGTAACCATGAAAGCCGCAATGGGAATTTTGGCCTCCAATGCAACTGTCACAAACGGTACGATTGAATTTTCGTATCATCATGCGGACGGCAGTCCCGAAACGGTTGATATTTTGAAAAAAGATAAAAAATGGATCAGGCGGCATATTAACGGAAAGCGCATTGCGATGGTGTTTCAGGATCCGATGACAAGCCTGGATCCGACCATGACAATCGGAAAGCAGATTATGGAAGGCATGATTTGGCATTTCAAGACACCCAAAAAAGAGGCGTGGGATAAGGCGGTTTCACTTTTAAAGGAGGTTGGAATTGAGGATGCCGAAAAGCGCATGAAAAACTATCCGCATCAGCTTTCGGGCGGCATGCGCCAGCGTGTGGTAATTGCCATAGCGCTTGCATGCAATCCGGATCTGCTGATTTGTGACGAGCCGACAACGGCGCTTGACGTGACAATCCAGGCAAAGATTATCGAGCTGATCCGAAGGGTGCAGAAGGAGCGCGGTATTTCAGTGATTTATATCACGCATGACCTTGGCGTGGTGGCGAAGGTGGCTGATTATGTCAACGTAATGTACGCGGGGAAGATTGTGGAGAAAGGAAAAATAGAGGAGATTTTTTACGATCCGAAGCATCCTTATACATGGGGACTTTTGTCGGCGATGCCGGATCTTGATACGGACGATGAGCGGCTATATACGATTCCGGGTTCCCCGCCAAATCTTCTGCATGAGAAAGCGGGTGATGCGTTTGCACCGCGTAACCGTTTTGCTTTGGAGATTGACGACAAGGCGGATCCTCCGATGTTTCAGGTGACAGATACCCATTATGCGGCGACATGGCTCTTAGACCCGAGGGCGCCAAAGGTGGAGATGCCAAAAGAGCTTGCCCAGCGGCTTGAGAGAATGAAAAAGGAGGCATCGCAATATGACACAGAATAAGGAAAAGGAGCCGCTTTTAAAGATAGAAGGCCTGAAACAGCATTTCAGGGTGAGCAGTAAGTATACTGTAAAAGCCGTGGAAGGTGTGTCCTTTGAAATATATCCCGGAGAGACGTACGGGCTCGTCGGGGAGTCGGGCTCCGGAAAGTCGACAATTGGCAGAAGCATCATCCGGCTTTATGAACCTACGGCGGGAAAGATGGTTTTTGACGGTACGGATATCAGTGGAAAACTGTCAAGGGCAGACAACAATAAACTCCGTACGCAGATGCAGATGATTTTTCAGGATCCGATGGCTTCACTCAATCCGAGAAAGAAAATCGGCGATATTATCGGTGAAGGAATAGATATCCATAAAATGTACAAAAGCAGTGCGGAGCGTGAGGAAAAAATCAAGGAAATCCTGAAAAAAGTAGGACTTGCGCCAGAGCATGCTACCCGCTATCCGCATCAGTTTTCAGGGGGACAAAGACAGCGTGTCGGGATTGCAAGGGCGCTCATTATGAACCCGAAGCTGATCATCGCCGACGAATGTATTTCGGCGCTTGATGTATCCATTCAGGCGCAGGTTGTAAACCTGATGAAGGATATCCAGCAGGAAACAGGTACGGCGTATCTGTTCATCGCACATGACCTTTCGATGGTGAAGTACATTTCAGACCGCATTGGCGTGCTGCATTTGGGACATTTGCTGGAGACGGGAACGACAGAGGAGATTTTTGAAAATCCGGTTCATCCGTATACCAGGAGCCTGCTGTCGGCAATCCCTACACCCAATCCAGTGGTGGAAAAACAGAGGATTGCGTTGAGCTATGATTATAAGACATCGGGAATTGATTACAATAAGGGAACGAATCATTTGGTGGACGGCTCGCATTATGTGAAATGTACGGATGATGAGTTTCAGGAATGGTTGAAATAGATAAAAATGGAACACGTTATTTTTACAATGTGTTCCATTTTTTTGTCCCTGCAAAAAGCTTCATTCATTATCCGCATCACTGAAACATATGCTGTATTGATAAGGACAAACAATAAATGCTTTCAGAAAGGACGAAATGGATTGATGAGAAATATTTACATTGGTGATGCGGGTACAACAGTGCAGTATATGCAGCTTGCACTGAAAAGGGCAGGCTATGATATCGCGGTAAACGGTGAGTTTACGCGGGATACCTGCAAAGCGCTTGGCAGATTTTTGGGGGAAGGGGTAGGGTGCTATGTTGATACATCGGTTTGGCTAAAATTGATGCCTTATTTGCAGGGATACACAACACATATTATTACGCAGGGGGAGAGCTTATGGGGTATTGCAGAAGCATATGATACAACCCTTTCGGCAATCGTTACGGCAAACCCGTCGGTGGAACCGTCGAATCTTCAGGTGGGGACAAGGATTTATGTGCCCTTTTCGTTTGCGCTTGTGTCGGAAGAGGTGCCGTATACTTCTGAGTTTACACAGCTCATTATTGAAGGCCTTCAGGTGCGCTACCCGTTTCTTGTGACAGGCTCTATCGGCAGGAGTGTGATGAATAATGAACTTAGGTTTATCAGGCTTGGCAGAGGCGCTGCGCAGGTAAGCTATAATGCCAGTTTTCACGCAAATGAATGGATTACCACACCGGTACTTTTAAAATTCGCGGAGGAGTATGCAGGAGCATATGCGGATGGCGGCGCGCTTTATGGAACAGACAGTAAGGAACTGTTTGAAAATTACAGCCTTTACCTGATTCCGATGGTAAATCCTGACGGGGTAAATCTTGTAAACGGTGTGCTGCCTGAGGGGAACTATTTGGAACAGACAAGACGGATTGCGTCAGGGTATCCCTCGATACCATATCCGGACGGCTGGAAGGCGAATATCAATGGAGTGGATTTAAATCTCCAGTTCCCGGCAGGCTGGGAGCAGGCAAAACAAATTAAATTCGGGCAGGGCTACACGTCGCCTGCGCCCAGGGATTATGTCGGGGAGGCGCCGGTATCGCAGCCGGAGAGCCGCGCAATGTATGATTTTACAAAGGCAAATGATTTTCAATTAATCCTGGCTTATCATACACAGGGAGAAGTGATTTACTGGAAATATTTGGATTATGAGCCTGAAAATTCAAGACGGATTGCCGATTATTTTGGAAACGTCAGCGGATATCTTGTGGAAGAGACGCCTTATGCGTCAGGTCACGCGGGGTATAAGGACTGGTTTATCGAGCAGTATAATCTGCCGGGCTATACCATTGAAGCGGGAATTGGGGAAAATCCGCTGAATATGAGCCAGTTTGCAGGAATTTATGAGGACAATAAGCTGATTCTTCTTGGGGGTATGACGCAGATTATTGGGAAAAGTCCCTAAAAGAGCTATGAAAAGAAAGAAAATTGTGATAAAATGTACAAGAGTGAATGAAATAAAACTATCGTAAGATAGGAGAAAGCGTATGGGAAAAAATCAGGAAAAAACAGTAATCAATACGGCAAGGCTTGTGCGGGAGCAGATGAGCGACAAGGATTTTGAGCTTTATCTTTATTCGCTGAAAAAGCTTGCCGAGAATAATATAGAGGGAAACCTCACCTACATGACGAATCTGTATAATGTCAGGGCGTTTCAGGTAAAGGCACAGGAAGAGATGCTTGAAAATCCGGATTTGCAGTTTGCGGTGATTGTGTTGGATTTTGCCAATTTTAATACAATCAATGAGTTTTGCGGGCGTGATGTTGGCGACGGTCTTTTAATGTGCGTGGCGGATGCACTGCGCAGTGAAGCGGAGGGGAAGGCGCACGTCGTTCTGTCCCATTTCCGGGCGGATGTGTTTTCCTTCTTTACGCCGTTTGAAGAGAAGTCCGAGCTGATAGAGATAGTTAACCATATTGACAGACGGATTGCGGCATATAAGATTCCTTACAAAGTGCTGCCTGCGTTTGGCATCTGTATTGCGGACTCACCCACGATGGCGGTGAGCACCATGCGGGATTATGCAATGCTTGCGCTGGATACCATCAAGGGGAAGTTTTATGCAAAGTATGCGTTTTTCGATGAAAAGATGAGAACGCAGATGCTCTTAAATAAAATGGTGGAAAATGATATCATCAAAGCACTTGAGGAAGAGCAGCTCATGCCGTACATCCAGCCCAAGGTTGATATGGAGAGCGGGAAGATTATCGGCGGGGAGGCGCTTGTGCGCTGGAAGCATCCTGAAAAGGGGATTGTCATGCCGATGAAGTTTATTCCCGTGCTGGAAAAGAACGGATTGATTATTGATGTCGATATTTGTATATGGAGGCAGATTTTTAAATTTCTTGGAAAAAGGCTTGCCGCGGGGGAGAAGGTTGTGCCCATTTCCATCAATATCTCAAGGCAGCACGTGTTTGACAGTGTCTTTCGGGACTGCATTACGGACTTTTCCAGGGAGTTTCACGTGCCACCTGAGCTTGTCGTGCTGGAGCTTACGGAGAGCGGTTTTTTGGAAGACAACGAAAAGATGTATGAACACCTGTGCTATCTGAAACAGCAGGGATTTACGCTTTCCATGGATGATTTTGGAACGGGCTATTCCACCATGACAATGCTGAAAAACCAGCCGATGGATGAAATCAAGATTGACAGGGGATTTATTGTGGATATCGAAAATCCAAAGAGTCAGAGTATTCTTAGCCATACGATTGACATGCTGCATGACCTTGACTTAAATATTATCGTTGAGGGGGTCGAGAGCGCGGCACAGCAGGAATACCTGCTGAAGTACGGCTGCAGCAGGGCGCAGGGATTTTTGTATTACAAGCCTATGCCGATAGAAGAGTTTGAGACACTTTTGGACAAATCATGATGTTTTTTTGCGATAGGGAAAAGTTGGAAATGAGCAGAATTGCAAGAGCGGTTCAGTATGTTTGCTGTGGAGTCCTTCTGTTTGCGGCGTCAAACAGTTATGCGCTTTGTCAGGGTATCGGAATGATTGCGTTGTTATTGGGAGCATATATTGTTATCAATATAGCTCCCGTATTTGTGCTGCCAAGGACAAAACAGCTTAGGGCTTGCGCGCGCGGTAATGCCCTTTTAATGGAATTTCTGATTTCAACGGCGCTTTCCGTGGTGTTTTTTATACAAAACCTGTTCCGTTCGCCTGATTTAAAAGAGCTTTTGGTCAATACGCTGTTTGCCGTTTTGCTTGAGGCAATTGTTTTTTGGAACGGTATTGTACGTGTGTATCTGCGCTCACGCCAGCTTGGCATCAAAATCCGCGTAATCGGACTTGTCTGCGGATTAATTCCTGTTGCACAGCTTGTTGCGCTGGGGCTTATTATCAGGACGGTATCAAAGGAAATTGCGTATGAAAACCGCCGCGTCCTTTTGGATGAAAGCCGTAAGGACATGCAAATCTGCGCCACAAAGTATCCGGTTTTGATGGTGCATGGCGTGTTTTTCAGGGATTTCCGGTATTTAAATTACTGGGGGCGGATTCCCGGGGCATTGCAGGATAACGGCGCGCGTATTTTTTACGGGAACCATCAGTCCGCCGCAGCCGTTGCGCAGAGCGGGCAGGAGATTTCGGACAGGATATTGCAGATTATTCAGGAAACGGGTTGTGAAAAGGTCAATATTATTGCGCATTCCAAGGGAGGGCTTGACTGCAGGAGCGCCCTTACTAATCCCGAAATTGCGAAACATGTGGCGACGCTTACCACAATTAATACGCCGCACAGGGGATGTGAGTTTGCCGATTATCTGCTGGATAAAATTCCAAAAGACGAGCAGGATGCCGTAGCAGGCGCGTATAATGCGGCGCTGAGAAGGCTTGGCGATCCAAATCCCGACTTTATGGCGGCGGTGACAAACCTTACGGCTTCCTTTTGCAAGGTGTTTAATGAGCGTGTTACGGATGCACAGGGGGTGTATTACCAAAGCATTGGAACAAAGCTCAATAAGGCGTCGGGAGGGCGTTTCCCGCTGAATTTTACTTATTATCTGGCACATTATTTCGACGGCGCAAACGACGGGCTTGTCGGGGAAGCTTCGTTTGCGTGGGGGGAGCGTTACAGGCTCCTTACCGTGAACGGAAAGCGCGGCATATCACACGGCGACATGATTGATTTAAACCGGGAAAATATCGCGGAGTTTGATGTGCGGGAATTTTATGTGCAGCTTGTCGCTGATTTAAAAAAGCGCGGATTTTAGTCCGCGCATAATTGTTCGAGCACATCGAAATATTCTTCAAAAGTCTTTTTGCAGCACATCGGATTTGCAATTTCGATACCTTCTGTTTTTAATCCAATCAATGCAAATGCCATTGCCATCCGGTGGTCATCGTAGGTCTGTACGATGCCTGCTTTGGGTGTGCCGGGGTGGATTGTAACTGCAGCCTCTTCCTCCTCGCATGTTATGCCAAGTTTTGTAAGCTCTGTTACAACTGCATGGATACGGTCTGATTCCTGCAGGCGGATGTGCCCGATGTTTTCAATGCGGACAGGAGCCTGCGCAAAGGGTGCAAGCGCGGCAAGCGTCATTGTCTGGTCGGAAAAATCCTTCATATCCACGGTGATTCCTTTTAGAATCCCGTTTTTGGCACCGGTTACTTCAATTCCAGAAGCGGTTTCCTGTACGGTACAGCCAAGTTTTTCCAGGAGCCTTATGAATTTGAGGTCGCCCTGCATACAGTCCCAAGTGACGTTTTCAACGACTGTCCGGCCGCCTGTAAGCGCTGCCGCCGCATAGAAATAACACGCTGCGGATACGTCAGGTTCGATTTGATAGGTGCCCGCTTTGTAGGAATTGCCCTGCGGCATAAGATAACTTTCACCGTCAAATTTTGTTTTTGCACCAAACTGTTCCATCATTTTTTGGGTAATTCGGATATAGGATCCTTCCTTCCGTCTGCTTGTAATTTTGATATGGAGTCCTTGCTTTCGCATTGGGGATACAAGCATGAGTGCGCTTAGAAACTGCGTGCTTTCGCTGATGTCAAGTGTGGTGCGCAGAACCCCGGAGGTGTCTTGCGCGTTGCCGATTCCCTGTATTTTTATTGGAAGAAAGCCTTCCTGCTCAAGGCAGGTAATTTTGGCGCCCATACCTGAAAGTACGTCAAACAGAGGTTTCATGGGGCGTTTTTTCATTTGTTCGGAGGCATTGACCGTAAAAGTGCCTTCCGCCAGGGCAAGCATTGCCGTCAGAAAACGTGCGGCTGTGCCCGCGCTGCCGACATAAATTTCACCGCTTGTTACAGGAAGCGCGCCGTTTAGTCCGGTGACAGTGACTTCCTTTTTCTGTTCGTCTGCCTTGATTGAAAAGCCGAGGGATTTGAGGGAGTCCATGAAGTTTCGGGAGTCGTCGCTGAACAGTACACCTTTCAGGCGTGTTGTCCCGTCTGCCAAAGCCGCCATTAGGAGCGCGCGGTTTGTCATGCTTTTAGAGCCGGGAACCTTGACTCTCCAGTCTGGTTTTTTGTGCAGTGTTTTTACATGATAAGTGTTTTCCATTGTTTCCTCCAGAGCATTAAAGATAGTTGTCTTATTTTTTATTATAGTAGATAAAACA
>DKYC01000074.1:0-340 GCA_002492295.1 Lachnospiraceae bacterium UBA7110 | reverse complement strand
TTCACAAGTGTCAAACTCGGGATTATAGTAGATAAAACAAAAGCTGTAAAGTGGACCACCTGAATGACTGCCTGGTATATTGCAGGCTGGGGAGGATAACTTTCTTACAAAACTGTTAGATTTGAATGTTAAACTGAAAGAATACGGAAAGATTTCTATGAGATACTTGTTTTGCGTGGATTTTTACCCGGCTAAGGTGCGTTTTCCCACGGAGTCAGCAGTAAATGCTGATTCCTGTCTGAACAGTAATGACTGTTACGCTCTGTACGACGGAATGCGGACAGTATATTGACATTGATATGCAAATGGTATATATTCGGGTGTTTGACACTTCTTTTTA
>DKYC01000051.1:8508-32423 GCA_002492295.1 Lachnospiraceae bacterium UBA7110 | reverse complement strand
AAATTTTATTTAATAAAATCGCAAACAAAAAACAGGTTTTTGCCCTGCCTCCCATGCAGTTCAAAAACCTGTTTTCTCTTTTTTATATTCTTAATTCCAACTACCGCGCACCCTTATCATACGGAATCCCTTCCGCTTTCGGCGCCTGTGAGTTCTTTGATGTCAGCGCAAGTATAATCATCGACGCGATAAACGGCATCATATTATAAATATTCTGCGACAAATGCAGATTTGACAGCGCCGTCGCGTCCGCAATATTTGCAAGCGACTTAAAGATTGCAAAGAACACTGCCGCCGCCGCAATCCGGAACGGCTTCCATTGTCCGAAAATCATAACGGCAAGCGCAAGGAAACCAAATCCCGTCACGCCGACCTCAAAATTCCAAATCGAAACCGAAGGCACGATATACGCAAAACCGCCAAGACCGCCCAAAAGTCCCGAAATCATGACGCCCACGTAACGCCATTTGTACACGTTAATCCCGACCGAATCTGCCGCCTGCGGATGCTCCCCGCAAGAGCGCAGGCGGAGACCATACTTGGTCTTGTATAAAAAGACATACGCCACAATCAGAATCACAATCCCGATAATCAGGAAAATATTGTAGGTCAGCGGTCCCGCCGTAAAGATAAAGGCACTATTGGAATAGGAAAGCTTTGACGATGCCGAACCGTTCCCGCCGCCCGCCGCGTTATTATACGCCTTTACAATTACCACCGCTGCCGCTGTCGCAAGCATATTAAGCGCCGTTCCGCCTATCGTCTGATCCGCTTTAAGCGTGATTGCCGAAAAGCCAAGCAGCAGCGAATAAATCATCCCGGCAAACGTGCTTGCCAAAATGGAAAGAACCACAAGCGCCGCCGGAGAAAGCGTTCCGCCAAAAACCGTAAGCACCAGAATGCCCGCAAGGCCGCCGATTGCCATAATGCCTTCAAGCGCAATATTAATCACGCCGCTGCGCTCCGAGAACATACCGCCAAGCGCCACAAGCATTAATACCACCGCATAAAGCAACGTATATTTTAAAAGCAAAAACATTACGCATCCGCCCCCTTTCCGTTCCTCTTCGTATCCGTTTTGGGCACCTTCACATCCGCATTCGCATCCGGTCCTTCTTTCTTCTTCGACGCAATCAGGTTCATCACAAACCCCTTAAACAGCATCACAAACGCGCAGAGGTAAATAATCACCGCAATAATCACATCCGCGATTTCCGGCTGGAAATATTTCGTCGGCAAATATCCGCCGCCCACCGTAATATGCGACACAAACAGCGCCGCAAAAATCACGCCGATCGGATTACTGAGTGCCAGGAGCGCAACGGGTATACCGTTAAATCCCATTGCAGGCAGTGCCGTGCTCACCTGGGGATTCCACTCCGCCACGCCGGAAAGGTAATACAGCCCTGCGCCGATACCTGAAAGTGCACCCGCGATTGTCATGGAAAGCACAATGTTTTTCCTGTCGTTAATGCCTGCATATTTTGCCGCGTCCTTATTATGTCCACAGGCTTTCAGCTCATAGCCGAAGGTCGTTTTATTAATCACGATATACACGATAATTGCAATGATAATCGCAATAAAAATCGCAATCGTTGTTGATTTCGTCTTAAAAATACCGTTTAACCCTAAATCCGGTATTACGGACTGCGGCGATACACTCCTTATTGTGTAGGTTTTCGTGGTCTTTAAATCATACATGCTGCCGATAACGCCCTTATAAATAATCTCGTTAACCGCATAAAGCCCAATCCAGTTAAACATAATCGCCGTAATAACCTCGTTCACGTTGAAATACGCCTTAAAAAGTCCCGGAATGGCGCCCCACACCGCGCCAAACAGCATTGCCGCAAGCAGGCATACCCACCACGGCGCATGGAGCACAAGCGCAAAATACAGCGCGCCGAGCGCACCAAGCGTATACTGCCCTGCCGCGCCAATGTTAAACAGCCCCGTCTTAAAGGCAAACGCCACCGAAAGCCCCGTCATAATGAGAGGCGCCGTCTGTGCAAGCACGCTGCCAAGCCCTTTTGGCATCATAAAAAAGCCGCCCTTTACAATCCGCGTAAAACCGTCGATTGCCTGTTCCGCGTTTATGCAGTAAAGAATAACCAGTCCGACAATCAGCCCCACCACAATACAAATCAGCGATGCCAAAACGGACATCAAGCCTGAAGAAAAATCCACTTTTTTCTTTTTCACACGCATCACCTCTTTTCCTTAGTCCAGCTCGGCAGGCACATTGTCTTTTTTTGCGCCCGCCATATAAAGCCCAAGCTCCTCAACCGTCGTTTTGTCCGGATACAGCTGTCCCACGATTTCGCCCTCGTACATGACAAGAATACGGTCGGATACATTCATGACCTCATCCAGCTCCAACGATACCAAAAGTACCGCCTTCCCCTTGTCGCGCTGTGCCACAAGCTGGCTGTGGATATACTCAATCGCGCCTACATCCAGTCCGCGTGTTGGCTGCACTGCCACGAGCAGATCCGGATTCTTATCAATCTCACGGGCAATAATCGCCTTCTGCTGGTTGCCGCCCGACATGCTGCGCGCAACCGTAATCGGTCCCTGTCCGCTGCGCACATCGTACTGCTCAATCAGACGCTTGGCATACGCCCGCACTGCGCCCTGCCTGATAAAGCCGCCCTTTTGAAACTCCGTGTCCCAGTAACGCTGGAGCACCATGTTCTGCTCCAGTGTATAGTCCAAAATCAGACCATGCTTGTGCCTGTCCTCCGGAATATGGCTGATGCCGTCCTTCGAACGCTCCCTGATGCTTGCGTTCGTAATGTCCTTTCCGTCAAAAAAGAGTTTGCCCGCCGTCATTTTCTCAAGCCCCGTCAAAGCATATACAAGCTCCGTCTGTCCATTGCCGTCAATGCCTGCGATACAGACAATCTCACCGCGCCTGACATTAAACGACACGTTTTTCACTGCGTTGTTTTTATGCATTTTGCTCGGCACGGTCATGTTCTCTATCTTCAGTACGGTTTCCGTGGGTTTTGCAGGCTGCTTATCCACCTTAAAGTTGACGTTTCTGCCTACCATCATCCTGGAAAGCTCCTCTTTCGTGGTATCCTTGATGTCAACCGTCCCGATATATTTTCCTTTTCTTAAAATAGTGCAGCGGTCTGCCGTCTCCATAATCTCGTTGAGTTTATGCGTGATAAAGAGAATGGATTTTCCCTCCTTTGCAAGGTTTTTCATAATCTTCATCAGCTCCTCGATTTCCTGCGGCGTAAGCACCGCCGTCGGCTCATCGAAAATCAGGATTTCATTATCGCGGTAGAGCATTTTCAGGATTTCCGTACGCTGCTGCATACCGACCGTAATATCGGAAATCAGCGCGTCAGGGTCAACTTTAAGCCCGTACTTGTCGCTTAACGCTACCACCTTCTCCCGCGCTCCCTTTTTGCTGAGGAAAAGACCTTTTGTGGGCTCAATGCCGAGGATAATATTGTCCAACACCGAAAAGCACTCCACCAGTTTAAAATGCTGATGCACCATGCCGATATTCAGGGCATTGGCATCGTTAGGGTTATTGATTTTTACTTCCTTGCCGTTTTTACGGATTGTGCCGCTTGTGGGCTGATAGAGCCCGAACAGAATACTCATCAGCGTGGATTTCCCTGCGCCGTTCTCGCCCAAAAGTGCGTGTATTTCGCCCTTTTTAAGCTGCAGCGTGACATTGTCATTTGCCTTAATGCCCGGAAATTCCTTCGTGATGTTCAACATCTCGATAATGTAGTCTTGATTTCCCATATTGACCAAACCTTTCTCAATCACGGTTTTCACTGCCGGTTTTCACTCGATATTCCATGTCCCAATTGCTGAAAAAAGGGGAAAGGTAAAACGCCTTTCCCCTCTAACACTATTTTAATATTTTTTTAAGAATAAGTCAATCTTAACTAGTCAATGTAAGAAACCGTAACTTGCTCACTAACTTCCGGCTGTGTCTCCGTATCGTTGGAAATCACAATTGAACCATCCCTGATTCCTGCAAGAAGCTCTTCATACTCATCCTGCGTAAAGGTCTCAAATGCCCATGAATCACCGTCTGTCGGAAGACCAAGATAATCACCGTCTGCAAGACCCAGGTTTTCTACCTGTCCGCCAAAGCTGTCCCAGTTTCCTGTGAAGCAGCCCTCAAGCTTGTCCACTACTGTTGCCGTAAGACCCTTCATTGCAGAAGTAAGCACAGGGTTGTAATCATTGCCCTCGCCTACGGAACGCTGGTCAACGTCAACACCGATAATCATGCCGTCGTAATTTAATGCTGCCTCAAGTGCAGATGTGTAGATACCGCCGCCGCATGCAAATACGATTTCCGTACCCTCTGAATACCAGCTCTCCATCTTCGCCGTAATGCTTGCGTCACCATAGAACTGTCCGCCGTATGTATACTTCACTTCCACGTCAACGCCAAGCTCCTGTGCCGCCGCATCAATACCCTGAACATAACCGTAACCGTAACGGATAACCGCAGGTACTGCCATACCTCCAAGGAATCCAAGCTTTGTATAGCCGTCCTTTACTGCAGCATAGCCTGCAAGATAACCTGCCTGCTCCTCGCTGAATGTGCAGGCATAAGCATTCGGCTCAATCGGAGCCGTCATATCGCCCTCGGAAACGTCAACCGCGATAAAGTTTACGTCAGGATACGTTGTCTGAACCTCGGAAAGCGTCTCTCCGAATAAATATCCGGGAAGTACAACAACTGTTGCACCCTCTGCAACTGCAAGATCAATCTGGTTGATACGCTCCTCCGTGCTGTCCTCTGTCGGCTGATAGTAGGTATACTCAATGCCGTTTGCATCGCCATACTGCTTTACGCCTTCCCATGTCGCCTGGTTGAATGATTCGTCGTCAATTGTTCCTACATCCGTAACAAGCGCAATTTTTCCTTCTGCCACAGTTGTTTCGCCGGATGCCTCTGTCGTCTCAGGTGCTGCTGTTTCTGCCGGCGCCTGTGTTTCAGGTGCTGCCTGTGTCTCTGCCGGTGCTGCCGCAGGCGCATCGGTTGCGGGCGCATCATTGGATGAATTGCCGCATGCCGCCAGGGATACCACCATAGCAGATGCCAATACGAGTGACAATACTTTCTTTTTCATAAATAAATCCTCCATTCTTGTCAAGGTCTGCAGACCTGTGCCTTTGCACAAATCCGCCGGATAAAAACGAACTGTTCCTATCCGATTCTCCTCATTGTAACATTATGACAATTTGCCACGCATCGCACGACAAAGTGCCATGGCAAAATGTCAATTACCACCTCACTATAACATATCCGACAAAAAATAGCAATATCCGTTATATCTTTAACGTGATTTCCTTTTACAAAACGTTTTCCCTTAACGGGCATACGGGCTTTCCCTGTAAATGATGTCTTCCCTTGCGGGTCCGTTGCTGACAAGCGTAATCGGATACCCTATCTGCTCCTCGATAAACTCCACATACTTCCGGCAGTTTTCCGGCAGCTCCTCATATTTTTTAATCCCCCTGATGTCGCACTTCCAGCCCGGAAGCGTTTTGAACACCGGTTTTGCCTTGGAAAGCTTCGCCGTGACGGGAAACTGCGTCGTCACCTCACCGTCAATCTCATACCCCGTACATACGGGAATTTCATCAAGATACCCCAGCACGTCAAGCACCGTGAAACATACGTCCGTCGTGCCCTGTAAGCGGCAGCCGTATTTTGACGCCACACAGTCAAACCATCCCATACGTCTTGGGCGTCCTGTCGTCGCGCCGTACTCCCCGCCGTCGCCTCCGCGCCGTCTAAGCTCGTCCGCCTCATCCCCGAAAATCTCCGAGACAAACGCACCAGCACCGACTGCTGAGGAATACGCCTTGCAGACCGTATAAATTTTCTTAATCTCATAGGGCGGAATACCCGCGCCGATTGCGCCGTAAGCCGCAAGCGTTGAGGACGACGTTACCATCGGGTAAATGCCGTGGTCGGGATCCTTTAATGTGCCAAGCTGTCCCTCCAAAAGAATGTTCTTTCCTGCCTTTACCGCCTCGTCCAAATAGGATGAAACATCGCATACAAACGGCGCAATCATCTCCCTGTACGAGATAAGCGTCTCAAACAGCTCCTCTGCATCGATTGCAGGTTTATGGTAAAGATGCTCCAAAATCACGTTTTTCTGTTCCGCAACACGCGCAATCTTTTCCTTTAAAAGGTTCTCGTCAAACAGCTCGCTCACCTGAAATCCGATTTTTGCGTATTTATCCGAATAAAAAGGTGCAATACCTGATTTTGTCGAACCAAACGACTTTTTGCCAAGCCGCTCCTCCTCATACTGGTCAAACAGAATATGGTAAGGCATCACAATTTGCGCCCTGTCCGAAACCAAAATTTTGGGCATAGGCACATTCCTGTCCGTTATGGATTTTATCTCTTCCATTAATATAGGAATGTTCAATGCAACGCCATTTCCGATAATGCTGGTTGTGTGATTGTAAAATACGCCGGACGGGAGCGTGTGAAGCGCAAATTTTCCATAATTGTTTACAATTGTGTGGCCTGCGTTTGCACCGCCCTGAAAGCGGATGACGATGTCCGCTTCCTGTGCAAGCATATCCGTAATCTTGCCCTTTCCTTCGTCCCCCCAATTTGCTCCTACTACTGCCTTTACCATTGAAAACCCTCCAGTTCTTAACCATCCTTAATCCGCGTTTACACGCCGTCTATTATCATACACCGTTTTTTTATTTAAGTAAAGTGCTAAAGTGACTTATCTGTTCCCAACTTATACGTTAATCTCCGCCTTCACTCCAAGCTCCGCCCTGTTCGCGTCAAGCACAGGCTTTACCGCCTGCTTTAGGAACTTGTCCACCTGAATGGGCGCACGTCCCACATAGTTTGACGGCTCCATCATCGCCTGTAACTGCTCATGCGTTAAGTTAAACTCCTTATCCGCCGCAATCAGCTCCAAAAGGTTGTTTTCCCTGCCCTCTTCCTTGACTGCCCTGCCTGCCTCCATCGAAAGTCTGCGGATTTTCTCATGCAGCTCCTGACGGTTTCCGCCATTTTTCACCGCATCCATCATAATATTCTCCGTTGCCATAAACGGCAGCTCGGCAAGCAGATGCTTTGTGATGACCTTGTCATAAACAACAAGCCCGTCCACGACATTCAGGCACAAGTCCAAAATACCGTCCACTGCAAGAAATCCCTCGGGGATGGACAAACGTTTGTTTGCAGAATCGTCCAATGTCCGCTCAAACCACTGTGTTGCAGACGTGATTGCCGGATTCAGCGCGTCAATCATCACATACCTTGAAAGTGAGGCAATACGCTCGGAGCGCATCGGATTGCGTTTGTACGCCATTGCCGACGACCCGATCTGGTTCTTCTCAAACGGCTCCTCCACTTCCTTTAAATGCTGTAACAGGCGGATGTCATTTGACATCTTGTGCGCACTCGCCGCAATTCCCGCAAGAATATTGGCCACTCTCGTGTCAACCTTCCTCGAATAGGTTTGTCCCGATACCGCATAGCACTCCGCAAAGCCCATTTTCCGCGCAATCATGGGGTCAATCTTATCAATTGTCTCATTATCGCCGTTAAACAGCTCCAAAAAGCTTGCCTGCGTACCCGTCGTCCCTTTCGATCCAAGCAGCTTTAGGCTGCCCTGCACATACTCCAAGTCCTCCAAATCCATCAAAAACTCCTGAATCCAAAGCGTCGCGCGCTTTCCGACTGTCGTAGGCTGCGCCGGCTGAAAATGCGTAAACGCAAGCGTCGGCAGACTTTTATACTCGTTTGCGAACCGCGCAAGTTCGTCTACCACGTTCACAAGCTTTTTGTGGACAAGCTTTAACGCCTCGTTCATTACAATGATATCCGTGTTGTCACCCACATAACACGAGGTTGCACCCAAATGGATAATCCCCGCTGCCTTCGGGCACTGCTGCCCATACGCATATACATGGCTCATCACGTCATGGCGCACCAGCTTTTCACGCTCTCTTGCCACGTCATAATTGATATCCTCGGCGTGCGCTTTCAGCTCGTCAATCTGCTCCTGCGTAATCACGGGCTTTCCGTTCTCCGAAAGTCCAAGCTCCATCTCGGTTTCCGCAAGCGCAATCCAAAGCTTACGCCATGTTCTGAATTTCATGTCCTGTGAAAAAATATACTGCATTTCCTTACTTGCGTACCGCTCTGAAAGGGGACTTGTGTATCTGTCTGTGCTCATAGTTCCAACTCCTTTTTGTTTTTATTGTCGTAACACATGTTATTTATTTAAGCGTCCTGTTGTCCGCGAATATCTTCCCTGGGCGGCGCAATCGGATAGTTTCCGTTAAAACAGCCTGTACAGATATGCAGTCCGCCCGCCATTTCCTTGAGCCGTTCCAAGGAGAGATATCCAAGCGAATCCGCACCAATCAGTTCCCGGATTTGCGCAACTGACCGGTCACAGGCAATCAGCTGGTCCCGTGCCGGAACGTCTGTCCCAAAATAGCACGGCCACAAAAAAGGCGGGGAACTGATACGTACATGCACCTTTCTGGCGCCTGCCTCCCGGAGCATCCGCACAATCCGGTCGGAAGTCGTTCCACGGACAATCGAATCGTCTATCATAATCACGCTTTTCCCGTCAACCGCTTCCTTTAGCACATTTAGCTTTACCCTTACGCCAGACTCCCTGCTGCTTTGCTTTGGTTTGATAAACGTCCTGCCGACGTAGCCGTTTTTGACAAACGCCGTTCCGTAAGGAATTCCCGACTGCAGGGAATAGCCAAGCGCAGCCGCGTTTCCCGACTCGGGCACTCCCACCACTAAATCCGCCTCCACAGGCGCATCCATCGCAAGAAACCTTCCTGCCCTTATCCGCGACGCATACACGCTCACCCCGTCAATGCGGCTGTCCGGTCTTGCAAAGTAAATATACTCAAAAACACACCGTGCCTCCTGCTCCTTTGGCAATGCACGCGACAAATCCGACACAATGCCGCCCTCAGGCGTTATCGTAACCGTCTCCCCGGGCAGCACATCGCGCACAAACTCCGCGCCAATCGTGTCAAGTGCACAGGTTTCCGACGCAATGATATAACTGTTTTCCCGCTTTCCAATACAAAGCGGCTTAAACCCGAACGGGTCGCGCGCGCCAATCAGCTTACGCGGACTCATCACCACAAGCGAATACGCCCCCTTAATCTTCTGGCACGCCCTGTTCACTGCGTCCTCCACAGTCTTTGTATTAAGCCGCTCCCTTGCAATGTGATACGCAATCACTTCCGAATCAATCGTCGTCTGGAAAATTGCTCCCGTATACTCCAAGTCATGGCGCAGCTTTGCCGCATTAATCAAATTCCCGTTATGCGCAAGCGCAAGCGTTCCCTTCACATAATTTAATACCAACGGCTGGGCGTTCTCGCGTGTTGACGCCCCTGCAGTGGAATAGCGCACATGTCCCACACCGATATCGCCTTTCATGTGCTCCAAATGCTCCTGGCCAAATACCTCGTTGACCAGTCCCATACCTTTGTGCGACGTAACCTTTCCCTTCGGACCGCTTGTCCTGCTTACCGCAATACCGCAGCTTTCCTGCCCTCTGTGCTGTAAGGCAAACAGCCCGTAGTAAATCGTGGAGGCAACATCCCCTCCGTCAAAATCATAGATGCCAAAAACGCCGCATTCCTCTTTAAGCCCTGTTTCATCCAGTCTTATGCCTGTCTCATCCATATCCTCGTTGTACATGCCCCTGTGCTCCTAGATTACTCGAATTTTTTTCCTGTAAGAAGTGCAAACGCTTCCTTATATTTATTCACCGTCTTTTCCACGACTTCTTCGGGAAGCAGGTAACCGCTGTCAGGATTTGCCTTTAACCAGTCCCTTACGAACTGCTTGTCGAAAGACGGCTGCCCCATTCCCGCCTGATAGCCCTCCAACGGCCAGAAACGCGAGCTGTCGGGCGTAAGCATCTCGTCGCCAAGAACAATTGTTCCATTCTCGTCAAGTCCAAACTCAAACTTGGTATCCGCAATGATAATTCCCTTGCTGTACGCATAATCCGCGCATTTTTTATAAAGTGCAAGCGTTGCATCCTTGATTTTCACGGCATATTCCTCACCATGTCCGGGAAATTTTTCCTCAAGCACCCCGATGCTTTTCTCGAACGAAATATTCTCGTCATGCAAGCCGATTTCCGCTTTTGTGCTGGGCGTATAAATCGGCTCAGGGAGCTTTTCGGACTCCTTTAACCCCTCCGGAAGCGTTATCCCGCAGACCGTACCGTTTTCCCTGTAGCTTGCCCAGCCACTGCCCGTAATATAACCGCGCACAATGCACTCAATCGGAATCATTTCCAGTTTCCGGCACATCATGCTGTTCCCGTCAAACCGTTCGTTTTGGAAAAATTCCGGCATATCCCTGACATCGACAGAAAGCATGTGATTAGGCACGACATCCCTTGTAAAATCAAACCAAAACTTCGACATCTGTGTCAGAATCGCGCCCTTTTTGGCAATTTTATTCTTCAAAATCACGTCAAAAGCGGATATTCTGTCCGTAGCCACAATAATCAGACTGTCCCCATTGTCATAAACCTCACGTACCTTACCCTCTTTGATTGGTGTAAACTCCTGCATTTTTTCACACTGCTCCTTTCAAGCGTTCCATACAATAAATAAAGTTGCAGTCATTTTGAACGCCAAAGCGCACAATTTCAAAATAACCACAACTGTATCATACCGAGTCTTTTCTTTTTATGCAAGTGCTTTTTCGTAATCCGATACCAAATCCAGGATTTTTTGGGCGTATTCCGGATATTGTTCGACAATATCCTGCACCTCGCCCTGCGCGTCCTGCGCAGCCTTCGCATTGTACTCCATCTGTTTTCTGAGCTTTTGGCGCCGGATAATCAGATTGTGCCGGATTTCCACCATCTCCTTGCTGTCAATCAGCGCCTGCGCCTGATGCAGCCATCTGCCCGGATCCTGAATCCTGCACCGCTGGAGCAGCCCTACCAGCGCCTTCTGATTCTCGTCCATGTCCTCCTGCATCTTCTTTTCCTCCTCACGCCGGTTTGTTTCCTCAATGTATTTGTCCCAAAGCTTTTTGAGCTCTGCCGAGCTGTCCACCTCGTATTTTACATACAGGTACTCCAAAAGGTTTGTATTATTTACATAACGTATCTTTACCTTATTCTGTAACAGCACAAGTTTATTAATCGCCTTTTCCACCTTTACAAGTTCCCTTTGCGATTCGTGGAACCTGACATACACAAACGTAAGCGCCGCGGCGGCAATCACAACCGCAATCGCGTATCCAAGTGTCACGTCAAGGTTCATCCACATGCCGATAAAGGACAGGAACAGAACCAGAAACAGCATAGAGCTGATGCAGATAACCGTAAGCCCCTTCATATTTTTCTGTGAATTGACAAGCTCGTTTCGTCTGAAATAATACGCATGGCGCTCCCCGTCCAGTCTGCCCAAATCCTTTTTTATGACAACCTGGTATTCCTCCGCCTCCTTAAGCCTGTGGTATCCGTCAGGCATGTACTGCTCGATGCGCTCCATATGGTTAAATTCCGACTCCGGCATAAGTCCCTTGCGCTCCTCAAGCTTTTCCTTATTGCCCTCAAGCTCCACGATTTTCTTTGCGTATCCCTTAAGCTTTTCCTTAAGTTCCGGCGAGAGCGCCTCAACCTCCTCGATGTCCGTAAGGTAGGATGTCACCAGATTATATTCCCCGCCTAATGTGTCAAGCTCCTCTGACGCATCCGACATTTGCGCCAGGCATGCCTTGATGTACTCCTCGCGCTGCAGACTGTCATGCATGTCAACGCCGTCACGGTTCAGGCTCGCCCCCCCCCACTCTCCGTCATATTCATATTCCCCATTGTCTCTTACAAAGAAACGTTTTATTTTTTCCAGTAACCCCATTCTAAAGTCCCCCTATGCCTTTCCTATTCCTTTGTCTGGCGTCTGTAATCTTTTTTTAACTGCTCAACCAAATCCCCCATCCGTTTATGGTAGCCTTCCCTGTCCACGGAACTCCTTAATCCTTCAATTTCCGTGACAAGCTGACGCTCCTTAGAATACTCCCATTTCTCCTGTGCTGCCCGCAGAAGTTCATCAGCCTGCCCAAAATCCTGCTCCCATTCAGGGTTTTCCCTCTTAAAGCTGCCAAACGCGTAATCCGAAAGCAGCATTTTCTTTGCCAGTATGTATGCAAGCCTTGTCTGACTGTCCGGGTTGTATGTATAGGACCGGTAATAAAGCCCTGCTGCCTCCTCATACGCAAAATCCATCGCATAAATGGATGCCATGTTATAATACATCAGTGCCCTCCCCGTATAATCCGTTGCGGGAAGATAATCCACAAGCTCCGAATAAATGGAGAGTGCCTGCCTAAAACGCCCCTGCTGGTACAGATATTCCGCACGCTTTTTGTAGCGCTGCGTCGTGGTAAGCGAGGACTGCTCTTTTAAAATGCGCTCCACACGCTTTACCGTTCCCGCGTCATATATGCCTGTCCATTCAAGAATCGTGGTCACAAATGCCGACACGGAAACATGTTTTCTGACATAAATATCAAGCTCATCCGCAAGTTTCCCAAGTCCGCACTCATTCCGGATCCACGCCACAAGTTCAGC
Source organism: Lachnospiraceae bacterium UBA7110 (assembly GCA_002492295.1). GTDB lineage: Bacteria > Bacillota > Clostridia > Lachnospirales > Lachnospiraceae > COE1. The sequence continues at coordinate 19,803 of DKYC01000051.1, read as the reverse complement.
TGACACCACCGAATCATCCAGCAGATACACACGCTCCAAAAAATAATAGCATAGTTCTTCTATAGAATAAAGTGATATATCCAAAAACTTTACATAAAACGGATTATGGGCATAGTTCCCAACGCATAGACATACGTTATTCATCAGCTTATAACCTCCAGCGGCAGACATTCCTTCCATATTCTGCCTGTAGACGGGAAAAATTCCCCAAAACCTTTGTCTGTTATCTCAATCCAAACAGCCTGCGCGTCCTCCATAAAGAAGCGAAGCCCAACCCTGTTTGTCTTATTTCCACGCACCTTAAGCCCCTCCAGCGATATTTTTGCAAGCCGCGTCTTGCTTCCGTCAACAGGGGCAATATTTAAAGTAAATGCGTTATTTTTTGTCAGAATCACATCAAACTCCCGCTTTGCATCATACCAGTTTGTACCGGCGTCAAGAATCGGAAAGTAGATTTCCTCCTGCCCCCTGTCACAGGACATGCCAATATTGGCACGCAGTTTGTCTTCTGACAGATAGATATAGGACGTGGAAAGCGTTGATGCAAATACCTTTTCCCGCGCACCGTAACAGGCGCCCTTGCCAAACAGGTTGTTTCCCTGGAACACACGCCGTTCCCGGCACAAATAGCGCAGGGATTCCTTACACCATTCCCTTGAAAAATAATCCCCTAATAAAAATACAGATGTTATGTTACGTTTCCCGCACTGTTCCCTTGCAATCTCCAAAAGCTCCGCATCAAGCTGCCGGTAAAATGCGTTCCTGGCAGCTTCCGGCTTTTGTGATACATCGGCCTGCTTCATTTCCGGAAACAATTCCGATTCAATGAAGCAGGCGACAGGATTCGTTTTCCGGTTCATCTGCAGCAGATAACTTTTGACGCCGTCACTGCGGTAATCATACAAAAGCACATCATGAATCCACATCTCCTCCGGCTGGTGGATCATATATTGGAAAAAACAGTCCTCATGACTGAGAAAATACAGCTGCTTGTCCTTGAGCCCAGCCTGCTGTGCCGCTTTCTTCACATTCTCCATCAGCTGGCTGTTCATATCACGCATCGTAAACGCAACGGCTTCAATATCCTCCGTCCTTACATGGATTGATAAAAAAGCAAGCGTTTTTTTAATGAACACCGCAAGCAGTGCATCCGCCGCAATATCCTCTTCCTCCATCTTTACTGACACATTGTTTTTTGCCAAAAGCACCAAGTCCTCCACAAGGATTCCCTTTTTGTCAGAAACATCTTTTAACGCTTCTGTTCCGATGCTCCATGCGCCAGCCGCATCTGCCCCGTGTCTTCTGCATAAAACGGTTGGGATGTTATACTGTTCCTCTCCCATCACAAGGCTCATGGTTTCGGGCATGCTCTGCTCTGCCCTGCAATAGCTGATCTGCGAATAATCATTCCCCAGGTCAAAACCAACTACTGCCTTGTTCCTTTTCAACATGTCTGCTAACATTCTTACCCTTACTCCCCTTTTATAATACCCTGAAAAGCTCCCTGGAGCAGAAATCCTGATACATATACTCTTCCAGCGTTTTGGTTGCTGTTGCCTCCTCCTGCATACCAATGCTTACAAGCATATCGTTTAGGATTCCAAAACGGTCCCCTTCCTGACCGTCCACCTTAGTGTCACTGTACAGCGTATCGCTCTGCGTAATGTGCTCCTGCATCCCTTCCCCGTCTTCGGAAACCATTTCCGTAATATAATACTGCACTGCCTCACCTTGAAAAATCTGAAACATACTCACATGGATCCCGTCAAACATTTCACGCATTTGTACCGTCTCATAACGCTCATGGTCCTCTATGCAGGCAGGATTTGTGCCGTCATGCTCTTTTGGGGCAGGATTCTGTTCAAGGATGTCACCATACTCATTCCCGTAATCAGTGCCATACACGTAATGGATATAAACGGGATTTCCGGGAACCGTACGGTACTCCACGAACGTACAGTTTTTGATGTAATGCAGCTGCGGCGCATATGCCGTAAGTTTTTTATAAAACGGAAAATAAAGTTCATCATGCAGAAATTCCGTAAGCATGTCAATCACGGTCTCCGGCTGGATTTGCTCCAAACGTTTTGGATTTTCAGACCAAAACTTCAGCAATGCAAGCTTACACGCCCTTGTTGCGGCAAGCCCCGCGCCAAACTCCTGATAAAGCCTGTCCAGCACCGCCGGCTCGACAACCGCCTCCTCCACAAAATATTCATACGCCGTATCCATTAAAACTTCATTCACAAGAAGGATGTCATGGTTCGGATAATCGGCATATTCCAAAAGAATTTCATCCCGCTCCGCAAGCGATACCCCCGTATACTTTATCTGCTTTAAAATCCGGTACATGATGCTGCCCGTATCCAGTTCCAGTTCGCGTGCTGATTTCCACAGTTTTTTGAGGGAAACCACCCTGCCCTCATAATTGCGCACGAGGTAGCGCAGAATGTTTTCATCATACTTCATATTCCTGTAAATATAATATGCCACATTGACAAGGAACGCTTCATACTCATACTCACGGCTGATAATCCGCTTGCTGATCAGACGTGCTACTGCCTTCGGCGAAACACCTGATACGCCATATGTTTTTATCCAGTAATACGCCTTCTCAAACATCCCCCTCGAGACCATATAACGGATAAACTCGGCGCGCTCCACCGAATCCATCCCATCCGCCGGCGTTTCCTCCAAAAAGACGTCAAGCTCGCCAATCATGTCATTGTCATAATAGAATTTCAACAGCTTTGTGCGGATTTCCCGTTTAAAGCCCTCCACCACCTGTCCGGATTCCGCAAGATTTTTAAAACGCCTTACATTCTCCGGCGTAATGGTAACATAATTCTTATCGACCTCACACATGTAAACATCAAAACTAAGCCGTCCCTGCATATACCCGCTAATATAGGAAATCTGCTTTTCCGGTTCCATCAGCTGCTTATTTTCATAATGGATGCTCTTTGTAAAACGGCAGCCGTTCTCATCCTGCAAAAAAAGCTTGTATTCACTCCCGTATATCGGTATCATGCAGATATTGTCTGCCACGGGATAACTGCTCTCACCGTTTACTTTCTCGTGGATTACGACAATACTTTTTACGTTCGGATTATCAACATATATGCGGTGCATAAATAAAAGCGGTGCAAACGCAAAGGCTGTATCCTCCGTTATCATCTGTTCTGACAAAACCCTTTTATACAGATAGGCAAGATTTTCATTGATGTGCCCTAACCGCACCTGCTCCAGCACAAAACGCTCGATTGCAATGCGGTAACTCGGCTCCAGATCCGGATATTTCTCCCTGTTTTTGACGATATACGCATACAGAAACGCATTCAATTCATAATCCAGCGTACTCTGGTATGCAAAATACATCAGTACCATCTTGGGGATTTCCAGCGATTTTTCCCTGATATCACCATACTTGTCAAGCTCCAGGGACATCATGTAATACTCATACAGTTTTGTGACGCGCACCGCATACTCAACGCCAAGCGCATACCAGCAGTAATAACCGCTCCCCTTTTTGTCCCCCAAAATCAGCATATGGCAGATGGATGCAATCGTCTGGGGCGACTTATAAGTATAATATACCTCATACAGGGTTCTTAGCAGAAGATTGGAATAGGTGTCTTTCCTTGTTTCAAGATACTGTATCTGATCAATCAGCTCCGGCATCAGCTGCTGGTTTTTTGCCCCGAACCAAAGTACTTTTTCCTCGAAATCCCCAAGCTTAATCAAAAACGTGGGATGTTCCTGCAATAAAAGCACCGCCTCGCAAAACATCAGCGGACTGGTACAGCCATTATCATACATCTGTTCTATCAATTTCCATCGCTGTCCGCAGTCAATCAGGAGCTCCTCTTTTAACTGCAGCAGAAACCACGCAAGCTGCCAGTTTCCGGGGCTCTCCTCATATGCGCCCTCAATCTGTCCGCATACGCGCTCAATATACTCCTTGTCCTGGTTTAAAAACGTGGTAAGGTACAGGTAATATCCTTTCGTCTGCGCCGGGGCATTCTCCTTTACAAGACGTTCTTCCAAAGTATCAAGATACCATTTTGCCTCGTTTGTCCGCTCCTTCTCCAAAAGCAAATGTGTATGGTAAAGCAAAAACTGGACATTATCCTCGTCAAGTTCGCTGAGTATGTCCGAATTTTCCTCAAAAACCGCTACCCACTCATGTCTTGTCTTTTTTTCAAAAAGCATGTCCACATATGCCCTTACCATATCGCATAACACATGTTTTTCTTTCCTGTCCCTATCCCGTTTTCCCGGTTCGTCCTCCATCATGATATCAAACGGAATGGTATAGGCATTACAGGCATCATGCAGCATGACACTGCCGCTGTTCACGCCATTGTGCAGTTTCGCCGCATCGACATATATTATTAAATTACACTTGTTATTGTCAAAATCACAGCTTTCAAGCACTTCCCTGTCAGTGCTTAAAAAATCCCCTTCCACGCTTATCCTTAAAAAACTGTATCCCCATCCGCTTCTTGTAACCACAATCTGCCTTTGTGTGCTGTCCTGCACATCCTCCAGCAGAAACCCTTCAATATCAAAATGATACACAATCGGTGTCTTTTTACTGATTTCTATTAAAAACTCCTCTACATTCTGCTCGTTTCCTTTATTTTTGGAAAGTCCCACATAGGAAAGCCATGCGTTTTTGTCGCTTCTGTGGAACAGTGAGGAAAAATCCGGGGAATAAAAAAGATCTACTGCCTCATTCCAGCTTGTCTGCGCAAGATTGGTAAAATGAAACATGTTTTTGATGTTCCCAATCGAGCTTGTAAGCTGCGGCTTCTGCACATTGATTTTGTAGGGAATGGTATATTCCTTACAGTTGCTGATAATGTCAAACTCGCCCTTTATTGTATTTCCGGCTTCTGCCGTCAGTGCATCAAAGCAATAGCCAATCTCGGACTCTTCCCCTTTAAATTCCACATCCAGCAGGCGCATCCTGGTGTCAGAGGAATAAATCCGTCCTTCCGCGTAGCGGTAATCCGCATAGATGTGGAAGCTTGCCTCCGCCACCTCCCCCGCCTTTACATTCAGTTCAATACTCTCACAGGAAAATTCAAGATAACGCTGATGTCTGCCGTTTTCCCCCATTTGTTCACTTCCTTAAAAAAAGTCATATATTGATAGTATACAATATTTGTTGACATAAGTTAAGAGGATATTTGAATTTTTTTCAAAAAAGGACAACGGCAGCAATCCAGCCAATGGCTGAAATGCTGCCGCAATTATTCTTACTGATATTATAATCAGGGCTAAATCTCCACAATCCACCCTTTTGGCGCGTCAAGGCGTCCCATCTGAATGCCGGTAAGCGTGTCATAAAGCTTTCTGGTAATCGGTCCCATCTCGTCCATACCGGAAGGCAGGCAGATTTCCGTGCCGTGGTCCACAATCTTTCCGACCGGTGAAATGACCGCTGCCGTTCCGCAGAGTCCGCACTCCGCGAAGTCCTTAACTTCACTAAGAAGCACTTCGCGCTCCTCAACCTCCAGGCCAAGATACTCCTTCGCCACAATCATCAGCGAACGGCGTGTAATTGACGGCAGAATGCTGCCGGACTTCGGTGTGACCACCTTGTTGTCCTTTGTGACAAACAGGAAGTTTGCACCGCCTGTTTCCTCAACCTTTGTGCGTGTCGCAGGATCAAGATACATGTTTTCGTCAAAGCCCTCATTATGTGCGGAGACGATTGCATGGAGACTCATTGCATAATTCAAGCCCGCCTTAATATGCCCTGTGCCGTGCGGCGCCGCGCGGTCAAAATCACTTACGCGGATTGTCAGCGGCTTCGCGCCGCCCTTAAAATACGGACCAACCGGCGTACAGAAAATCCTGAACTGATATTCATTTGCAGGCTTTACACCGATAACCGGATCCAGACCGAACATATACGGTCTGATATAAAGCGTCGCGCCGGAACCGTAAGGAGGCACATAAGCCTCGTTCGCCTTTACGACCTGCTTAACCGCTTCCACAAAACGTCCGTCCGGAAGGGGCGGCATCTCAAGACGCACACAGCTGTCATGCATTCTCTGCTCGTTTAAATCCGGGCGGAACACCACGATGCGTCCGTCCTGCGTCGTGTATGCCTTTAAGCCCTCAAAACAGGTCTGTGCATACTGCAAAACGCCCGCACACTCACTCAGCACGATATTCGCATCCTCCGTAAGCCCGCCCGCATCCCATGCGCCGTTCTTAAAATTTGTAACGTAGCGTTTGTCTGTCTGTCTGTAGCCAAAGCCAAGACCCGACCAGTCCAAGTCCTTCTTCTCCATGTCTCATCTCTCCTTTTTCCCAAAAGTAAATCAATTTTTTATTTTTTATTATATCACTAAACTTCATAAAAGCAATATTTATATTTCAAGCTTTTTCGCACGTTTTCGATATTGGAGAAAATAATATTCCAAGTCAAAGTAGGTCTGCTCCTCGCTGTCCGCCACAAGCTCCCACTCCGGCAGTTTATCAAGACACGGAAAATAGGTATCCGCCTCATATGCATAGTCAATCTTTGTAATATGCGCAGTATCACAGTACGGCAAAAGCTGCCGGTACACCGACCCTCCTCCCGCTACAAACACATCCTTACTTTCATATTGTTTCAGTTCCCCAAAAAGCGCTTCCAAAGAATGCACCGCCACCGCGCCTTTAACCGCATATTCCTTATCGGAGGACAACACAATATTCACTCTGTTTTTAAGCGGCTGTTTCTGCGGAAGGCTTTCCAACGTCCTTCGCCCCATCACAACCACCTTCCCTTGTGTCATTTCAAAAAACAGCTTCTGGTCCCGCGGGATTTTTACCAACAACGCATTCCTGTTCCCAATTGCCCAATTCCTGTCTACCGCTGCAATAATATTCATACCTCTCTACCCCATTACCTCACGCAAGCCAAAAGAATGTCCGAACAGACGCTCTTTATGGTTCCCACTTGTCAGCAAGCGCATTGACCTGATCTGCAAACTTCACCAGATCCTTGTTCGCCCTGCCCTCGTTCTTGTAAATAATGCCGATAAGCCTCTGCCCTGCCGCAATAAGCCTTGCAAAAATATCGGATGCCGTACGCGCACGCTTCTTGACTGTAACCGGGGCTGCCTCGTATTCAATTGCATTTGTTATTAAATCGACCCGTGTTCCCGAATACGGCGCATACGCGTCATGTCCGTACTCGTCATGCAGACAGTCCGCAAACAGGCTGCACGTCGTATCTTCGCCATGCACGATAAACACGCGTTCCGGCTTTTTACGAAACGCATTGACCCACTCAATCAGCCCGCCCTTGTCGGCATGGCCGCTCAGTCCGGGAAGCTGCCCGATTTCAGCGCGCACCTCCACTTCCTCGCCAAAGAGCTTCACTTCTCCTGCACCCTCAATCAGCGCACGCCCCAGCGTACCTGCTGCCTGGTAGCCCACAAAAAGAATGGTACATTCCGGTCTCCACAGATTATGTTTTAAATGATGGCGGATACGTCCAGCCTCGCACATGCCGCTCGCCGATATAATAACCTTGGGCGTATCGTCAAAGTTAATCTCCTTTGACTCCTCACTCGTGATGGCAAGCTTTAAGCCCTGGAAACTCAATGGATTGATACCTCTTCTGACAAGCTCCATCGCCTCCTCGTCAAAACAGGTGTAAATATTTTTCTGAAAAACGCCTGTCGCCTCCACCGCAAGCGGACTGTCCACATACACCTCAAACCACGGAAAATCGGGCACGAGATTGTCTTCCTTGATTTTCCGCAGGAAATACAGCATTTCCTGCGTCCTGCCGACCGCAAAAGAAGGAATGACCACATTTCCGCCCCGTTTAAAAGTCCTGTTAATCACCTCCGCAAGGTCCGTGACATACTCCGGCTTCTCGCCCACCGCATGGTAACGGTTGCCGTACGTCGCCTCCATCACCACATAATCCGCCTCTTCCGTATAAATCGGATCCTTGATTAACGGCTGGTTCTTGTTTCCGATATCACCGGAAAAGACAATCTTCCTGGATACACCGCCCTCGTTGAGCCACACCTCAATGCTGGAAGAGCCAAGCAGATGTCCCACGTCCGTGAACCGAATGGAAATCCCGTCGCTAATCTCCACGATTGCATTATACGCACACGGCACGATGCACCGGATTACGCCGTCCGCATCCTCCATCGTATATGCCGGCTCCACCGCCTGTAACCCGGAATTTCTCTTCGCCTTACGGTTTTTCCACTCTGCCTCCTGCATCTGAATGTGTGCACAGTCACGCAGCATGATGGAACACAAATCGGCTGACGCTTCGGTTGTAAACACCCGTCCCCGAAATCCTCTCGCATACAGAAGCGGCAGGTTTCCGGAATGGTCAACATGCGCATGGGTCAGGAACACATAATCAATCTGCGCCTCATCCACTGGGAGTTCACAGCACTCAAAAGGATTTGCGCCCTGCTGCATACCGCAGTCCACAAGGATATTCTTTCCGCATGCATTCAAATAATGGCAGCTTCCTGTTACCTGATGGTCTGCGCCTACAAAAGTCAGTTTCATAGAAATTCCTCCTTTACCGCAAAATTCTTATAAATTCATTTTATCACATTCTTCCGAAAAAGTATGCGAAAATATAGATTTTTTTTACAAATTCGTGTTATGATGATATAAAGTTAAAAAAATCTGAAAAATGCGATAATTTACGGAAAAGAGGTCTGTCATTTTGGAAAAACAATATCTTTTAAGCAAAAACCTGATTATGATACCCGCCCCCGGCAGTATAAAACCGGCACGCGTTTTTCTGCCGAAGGGCGTTTGGACCAGCTTTCATACAGGGAAAGAATACCTGGGCGGGGGCAGTGTTGAAATCAGCGAGGAAACGCAGGAAAAAGATGCCATACTCATGGTGCATGAAAACTCCGTCATCGTGGAACGGACGGAATCAGACATCCATGATGGCCACTGTGAGCTGCGTGTATATGCACTGCGCAACAATGTGCGGATTGACGCGGACGTATACGATGATGACCCCGAAATACCCGCCCTCTCCGTCTCTTTTAAGCGGAGCGGACACAGCATCCATATCGCTTCGGACGGCGCAAAGCCCTATACCGTCCGCATGGTAAATATGTACGCCAAAAGCGCCGCAAACGGAATGGTTTTAATTGACGGCAACGACTCCGTAATCACCCCGGACGCATGGGCATGTACGATGGAAGTCGTATTTTAAGAAAGGGCGGGCGGGGCGTACATAGAAAACCGAAAAAAGCAAAGAAAGAAAAAAGCCTAGAAACCCTAGGCTTTTCAAGAGCGATAGACGGGGCTCGAACCCGCGGTCTCGACCTTGGCAAGGTCGCGCGTTACCAACTACGCCACTATCGCATTGATATCTCGTTCTCACGAACAAGATATATTTTACTATAACTTTCCAAACATGTCAACTGTTTTTTCATCCATAATGCGAATCAAATTCCGCTATTCCAAAACCGTATCCCGGTACTTCAGCCGGTAAATCCGCACAAGCGACTCCCGAATGCGCTCCTTCGAAATTGTACCGTCCTCCACCGCCTGCAGGACACCCGCATACGCCTCGTCAAAATCTGCCGGCCTGTACAAAACATCCGCCCCTGCCATAACCGCCGCCACTGCTGCCTCGGCAGGCGTCCGGGTCTCCGTGATGCTGCCCTCGTCAAGCGCGTCAGTAACCACCACACCCTCAAACCCAAGGCTTTCCCGCAGCACATCCGTAATCACCGTATGCGAGAGCGAATTTGGCACGCCATCCGCATCCAGCCCTTCCGAACTTATATTTGATACCATGATACAGTCAACACCGCTTTTAATCGCTGATTCATAAATAATAAATTCACTGTTTTTGAGCTCCTCAAGCGTCTTTTGGCTTGACCCCGCGCCAGGAAATTTCTGCAGTACGGCACTGACGCCTTTATCCTGCAGCGCCTGGACGGACGCACTGACAAGCGGCGCCGCAGCCGCCGCGTCTGAGCCAAACGCACGCCCCAGAAGACTGCTGTCACCGTCCGAAGCCACAATCTCCGACACCGGTGCAAAATCCATGTTAATACCGTAGGAAGCAAGCGTTTCCGCAATCGTCGCATACGCTTCCCCCGCGCTGTCCGCGTCCGCAATTTCCGACGCCTTTTTTGTGTCCGCTATCCCAAAGGGGGAATCTGCCCCGCACTCCGCCGTCACTGCCATAAAAAGCGGATATTTGGAAAAATCCCCGGTATTTTTAAGCATTTCCTGAAACTGTTCTTTGGATTTGAAATTCTTTGCTGAATAGACAATGCCTCCGACCGGCTTCTCGCCAATTGCGGCCTTTGTCCCGTCGCCAGCCTGCACTACAGTCTGTACGCCGGTCAGCGCCTCTGGCGTCACCATAAACATGCCCGCCACCATTTCCTCAATTGTCATATCCTGCAAAAGGGTATCGACAAGCTCTCCCAGCGGATCGTCAGACAGATTTGGCAAATAGTCTTTTTCCTCATGCACTGTAACAGGTTCGCTTTGCTCTGACTGCACATCACTCTCTAGCTCCGCCGCAGCGCCTGACTCCGCCTCCGCAATGACCTCGCTCACCCGATTGTTATAATTCTTAATATATCGGACAACACCGTTGATACCAAAATATAATCCGGCAAGTGCCGCCACACCAAACAGGATAATCGTAATATACGCAAAAATCTGGTTTCTGATGCGCCTGCGCCTGCGTTTCTCCCTCTTAATCTGTTCGTCTCTCATAGCTCCCCTAAACCAGCCTACGCCAGGCAGCAAGCCCTCTATCCTGCTGCCTGGCCGACATCTACCCGTAAATTAATTCAGTGGATATTTATCCGTAAGCGTCTGTACGATTGCGCGCGCCTCGTCCACCGCGCTCTCCTGTCCCTTAATCACGATTGCAATCGCCTCTGCAATCCTGTCCATATCCGCTTCCTTCATGCCGCGGCTTGTAACCGCAGGCGTACCCAGCCGGATACCGCTTGTGACAAACGGCGACTTGGGATCGTTCGGAATGGTATTTTTATTGCACGTGATGTGTGCCTCATCCATCAGCTTTTCGACAGCCTTACCCGTAAGGTCATATGTAGTGAGGTCAACAAGCATCAGATGATTGTCCGTACCGCCGGATACAATCCTGATGCCGCGGTCAATCAGCCCCTTACATAACGCCTGTGCGTTTTTGACAATCTGCTGCTGGTATGCCTTAAAGTCATCCGTGAGCGCCTCCTGGAAGCAGACAGCCTTTGCCGCAATCACGTGCATCAGCGGACCGCCCTGGATGCCCGG
>DKYC01000051.1:0-8224 GCA_002492295.1 Lachnospiraceae bacterium UBA7110 | reverse complement strand
CAGCGGACCGCCCTGGATGCCCGGGAAAATCGCCTTATTGAAATTAAACTTCTCCGCCGCCTCTTTGTTGGCAAGAATGAGTCCGCCCCTCGGACCCCTTAGCGTCTTATGCGTCGTCGTTGTCACGACATCCGCATACGGTATCGGACTTGGATGAAGCCCTGCCGCGACAAGTCCCGCGATATGTGCCATATCCACCATCAGCACGGCACTCACCTCATCGCAGACCTCCCTGAACTTCTTAAAATCAATGAGCCTTGCATACGCACTCGCACCTGCGATAATCATTTTGGGCTTATGCTCCAGCGCAAGCTCCCGCATCTTATCATAATCAAGAAATCCGTCGTCATCCACACCATAAGGCACTACATGGAAATACTTTCCCGACATATTGACCGGGGAACCATGTGTCAGATGACCACCGTGGTCAAGATTCATTCCCATAATCGTATCGCCCGGCTCAAGCACTGCAAACTGGACTGCCATATTTGCCTGCGCGCCGGAATGCGGCTGTACATTTGCATAATCACAGCCAAAAAGCTTCTTTGCACGCTCAATTGCAAGGTTTTCCACCACATCGACGCACTCACAGCCGCCATAGTAACGCTTTCCGGGATACCCCTCCGCATATTTATTGGTCAGCGGGCTGCCCATTGCCGCCATCACGGCCTTGCTCACCCAGTTCTCGGACGCAATCAGTTCAATATGGCTATTCTGCCGCTCCTGTTCCGCCACAATAGCATCTGCAATCTGTGGGTCAACATTTCTTATTTCGTCAAATGAATACATGAATTTTTTCCTCCATACTTTTAAAATGTCCCTTAAGTATACCTTGTTTTCGCCGTCTTTACAAGACTTTCTTTATAAGACGGACGTCACCGGACGTCAATTAAAGTGAAAAATCCTCTGACAGACCTTATAGCCGTCCACCGTGATTTTCCTGCCGAGCTTTCCGGGCAGATGCATTGCGCTCCCCAAAATGCCAAAACGCAAATGCCTCCAAATCCACCTGTCCTTCTCTTTGATATAATTCCACAGTTCCTTCTTCTTTTCCAGGTTTTCCTCCAGCTCCGAGCGGATAAGAAGCACTGAAGAAACAGTTGTTATGATATCAAGATAATTAAGCATGTAACGCCGCACCTTTCCGTTTACGACGATGCGCTGTTTCTCACTCACATAATAATCCACCAGCAGCTTGTTGACCTTAATCTGCTGGTCAATCCTTCCAATCATTACCTGCTCGTTTACCGACTGGTCCTCCCTGCCGATAAAATAACGGTAGAAATTTACATCAAGATAATACATCGTTTTCACATAAGGCAGTGGATGAAAGACAAAAATATTGTCCACGTAAAACGTATGTTCAGGAAGCTTTAAGCCGCATTCCCTCAGAAGATTTGTCCGGTATATTACCGAATGCATCAGAATATACTGTCCCACGCGAAAGTGCCTGACATCCTTCCATGTAAAAATCTGGTCCTGCGGAAGGGCATAATGGTACTTCATTACCTTCTTACGCTTTTCGCCTTCCTTTTCGTAAACATAATTACTGATAAACATATCCACTGTTTTTCCGTCCTGAAGCAGTTCCTTGAGCGTATCCAAAATCCGGATATAGGCGCTGTGGTTCACCCAGTCGTCACTGTCAACCACCTTGAAATACAGTCCCTTTGCGTGCTCCAGCCCGGAATTGACCGCAGAACCGTGCCCCCCGTTTGCTTTGTTCACAACCTTCACAATCCCCGGAAAGCGTTCCCTGTACTCCTCTGCAATATCCGGCGTATTATCCTTTGAGCCGTCATTTACAATAATAATCTCCACGTCCTCACCGCCCGGCAGGAGGGAATCGATGCATCTTCTCATGTAAGCCGATGAATTATAGCACGGTACCGCTATTGACAATAATTTCATTTCCGTCCCCCCTAGCGCAGCCTGTTGCACTCAAACCGTTCCATTGTGATCAGGCAGTTCCTGATTTCCGCATAACGGGTCTCAATATCGCCCTCTTTTACCTCCGTGTCCAGGCTGACTGCCATCGTATCTATCATAGCATCTGTTATTCTATTATGAAGCGTACTCAGAATCTGGAGCTTTTTCTCATAACTGTCTGCATCAAGGAAGTCTACAAGCCCCGGGTCAAGCGCAAACTCCTCCTCTTTTTCGCCAGCCCTTAACGCTTCCTTTTCATTCTCGTTTTCCTTTTTGCCCCTGCTCAAAATCCGGTTCAAGGTCTCGGCAGAGCTTTCTTTTGACGGTTCAACGCTGTCTTCTCCCCGGATATCAATCCGCTCAAAACGAAACGTCTGTTTTTCATTCGGGTACTTTTTCGTGTCAATCTTACTCATAAACATGTCAAGCGGTCTGACATACACCTCATATGGCGCATAAAGCTGCTGATACACTACCATTTTCATTTTTGTTTCCGAATGGCGTGCAATCGTAATAATCTGATACACGTTCCCCTTAAAGTGCCTGTATATTTCCTGTGGCTTTGGATTTGGTCTCATCAATCATTCTTCCTTTCCGGCTTCGACAACTACAGTTTGCCCTAACTTAAAACAGCTTATTCTTAATATTCTCGGGATCCTGCGCAAACTGGATTGCCATTTCCTTGTCAATCTTATACTGCTGAAAGAGCTGCACAAGCGCATCGTCCATCGTCATCATTCCCATTTTCCTGTTCGTCTGCATAACACTTGTTATCTGATGTGTCTTTCCCTCACGGATTAAGTTTCTGACTGCCGAGTTGGTATGAAGCACCTCAAACGCCGCCACACGCCCTTTTCCGTCTATCATCGGCACAAGCTGCTGTGAAATAACCGCCTCAAGTACATTTGCAAGCTGTACCCGGATCTGCTGCTGCTGATGCGGCGGAAAGACGTCAATCACACGGTCAACCGTACTTGCCGCCCCAATGGTATGGAGCGTTGACAAAACCAAATGTCCGGTCTCCGCCGCCGTTATCGCCACGCTGATGGTTTCAAAATCACGCATCTCCCCCACAAGGATTACATCCGGATCCTCACGCAGCGCCGCCCTAAGCGCATTTGCATAGGACATGGAATCCAAACCTATCTCACGCTGGTTCACAATGGACGATTTGTGCTGGTGCAGATACTCAATCGGATCCTCCAGCGTAATCACATGTGCTTCCCTGTTATTGTTAATTTTATCAATAATTGCCGCAAGTGTCGTCGATTTACCGCTTCCGGTAGGACCTGTGACAAGAATCAGCCCTCTTTTTCTGTTGTATAAATCGATGACGGAACTTGGAACACCGAGCGTTTCAGGCGACGGCACAACCGTATCCACAAGACGAAACGCCATTGCCGCCGAGCCTCTCTGCTTGTAAATATTGACACGGTAGCGTCCCTCTCCAGCAATGGCAAAGGACATATCGACCTCACCCTTCTCCTCAAAGCGTGCCTTCTGCACGTCATTCATCACGGACGTCGCAATCACCATCGTGTCCGCTGGCATCAGCCGTTCGCCCTCCATCGTAATCAGTTTGCCGTTTACCCTCATTTTCGGAGGAATTCCTACGGTAATATGTACGTCGGAAGCACCTGCCCTCTTTGCTGCTGACAATATTTCTTCTACTGTTTGTGGCATATTGATATTCCTTTCCTTTTTCTCATTCGTCGTTTCCACAAGCGAAACTTTATTTCCTAATCATTTTATCACTCAATCACAAGATTATCAATGAATTTCTTGTGTTGGAAAAGTCGGAATTTGGTATATTTTTCAAGCAATTCGGAAAACGGCGTGTTGTTATGATTTTTTCCGTTGCAATCCCTTGTCTTTTGGAAATCCTTATAATATTATGGTTAGTAGTTAAGGACTTTACATAATATTAAAAGGGAGATAACATATGAGGGAACGCTTTGAGTTTGAAGGGACTTCTACGGGGGAGTATCGTGGCGGTCTTTATGTAACCTATGACGGCAGGGAGTATTCTGCCGTTTATCTCGGTATCGGACGCTACGTTCTTTATTCCGACAGTGCGGACGAGAATTTTACCTTTCCCGTCGAGGACGGCAGGTACCTGATGCAGACTGATATCCGGGACGAGCTGCTTACAAGGGCATGCGAAATCCGTATGGTAGGCGTTGTGAGGGAATGTTATGAAACCGTTATCATTCATGACATCCTGCAGGAGGGCATTATCGTTTCTACCTACAATCCGCGTCTTGGTTTTGAGCTTGGACTAAAACCGGTAAAAGAGTACGGCTTTACGGGACTGATTGACCGGGAACTTCTTTTGGGCATGTATGAAGAGCGCGATTACCTGTGGCATCCGGAGCTTTGTATGTATTCCACGCTCTGCGAGGTGATTGGCGCAGATCGGGAAAGCACATGGCTGATCAGCGATGACCGTATCACGCAGCTTCGCGTGATACCGCATTCATAAAAATAACGGCATAAAAACGGCTGGCATGATATTTTTTCATGCCAGCCGTTTTTTACGGTCCGTTATACAGTCATTCCTTTTATTTTGCAAGCAGCATCATAATCTTATTGCTTCTGCTGATAAACTTCGTCATCTGCTCCGGCTGCAGGGGTGCCTGCTGGATTAATGCCAAATCGTAAAGCTGTTCGCAGATCAGCTCAACGTTTTCGCCATCCTGATGGTCAAGTACATACTCCACAAGCTTATTGTTGGCATTTAAGATGAGCGTCTCGCCTTCTTTGCCCATTCCCATATCCATGCCGGGCATCGCGTACATCTTCATCATATCCTGCATTCTGCGCGTTTCCTCGGAAACCGTAATCATCGATGCAATATCTTTGTTTTTGAGTTTTTCCACTTTCACCGTGATGCTGTCCTTCTTGACTGCCTTTTTAAACAGCTTGGAAACCTCCTCGCTCTTCTTTGCAAGCTCTTCCTCCACCTTCTTGGAATTCTTTGTCTTGAAGGTGTCCGTTAAGTCCGCGTCAATACGCGAAAACTTAATGCCTTCATTCTTGGACTCAAGCTGCGATACAAACGGCTGGTCAATCCTGTCCGGAAGCACGACCGCGTCCATTTTTGCCTTCTTGAACATATTGATATACTGGCTCTGCTGAACAGGATCCGTTACATAGTAAATAATCTTCTCCTTTGTCTCTGCATCCTCGGCCGGAATGTCAACGGTCTCCCCGTCCTCATCCACGACTTCCGCCTCTATCTTCTCTCCGGTCTGTGCGTCCGTCGCCGTCGCACTGCCTTGCGTATTTTCCGCGGTTTCTTTGTTCTCCGTATTTTCCGTATTTTCCACCTCATCCGGGTCCGTCTTCTTAATCTCTAAGCATTCCGGAAGGGTCAGATACTCCCCGTCAAGGTTCTTAAACAGGATATAGTCTGTCATCTTCTCACAGAACTTGTCATCCTTTAAGCATCCAAACTTAATGAACGGACTGATGTCATCCCAGTATTTCTCATAATTCTCCTTGTCCGTCTTGCACATGCCAGAAAGCTTATCGGCAACCTTCTTTGTGATATATTCGCTGATTTTCGTCACAAAGCCGTCGTTTTGCAGCGCGCTCCGGGAAACGTTTAACGGAAGGTCCGGACAGTCAATGACACCTTTGAGCAGCAGCAGGAACTCCGGAATAACCTCCTTGATATTGTCCGCGATAAACACCTGATTGTTGTAAAGTTTAATCGTACCCTCAATCGACTCGTACTCCATGTTAATCTTGGGGAAATACAGAATGCCCTTCATATTAAACGGATAATCCATATTTAAATGAATCCAAAACAGCGGCTCCTTGTAGTCCTGAAAGACTTTTCTGTAAAAATCAACATAATCCTCCTTCGTACAGTCATTGGGGTGTTTTGTCCAAAGCGGATGTGTCTCGTTAAGCGGAACGGGGCGCTTTTTAATTTTGAGCTTTTCCACCGTTTCCTTTGTCGGCTCCTTGCCGTCCTCACCCGGGATTTCCTTCTCCTCAGTTACGGTCTCGACAACTACATCATCATCCTTCTTGTCCGCCGGGTCAATCGTTTCAAACTCTTCCGGCGCATTCGCCTTCTCCAGATAAATCTCGTAAGGCATAAATGAACAGTATTTCCTGATAACCTCTCTCGCCTTGTATTCATTGCAGAACTCCAGGCAGTCCTCGTTCAGAAACAGTGTCACTTCCGTGCCGACCGTCGTCTTTGTGCCGTCCGACATTGCAAACTCCGTGCCGCCGTCGCACTCCCAATGCACTGCCTGTGCGCCCTCTTTATACGAAAGCGTGTCAATATGCACCTCGTCCGCTACCATGAACGCAGAGTAAAAACCAAGTCCGAAGTGGCCGATAATCTGGTCGTCGTTTGCTTTGTCCTTGTACTTTTCAATAAAGTCCGTCGCGCCAGAAAATGCAATCTGATTGATATACTCCTCCACCTCGTCCGCCGTCATTCCAAGTCCGGTATCAATAAACTTTAGCGTCTTTTCCTCAGGATTTACGATAATATGAATATCGCTCTTCACACCCGCGGGATATACATATTCCCCCATCATCTCCAATTTCTTTAACTTCGTGATGGCATCGCATCCGTTTGAAATCAGTTCCCTGTAAAAAATATCGTGGTCCGAATACAGCCACTTTTTAATAATCGGGAAAATATTATCACTGTTGATTGACAAGTTTCCTCTCTTTTCTGCCATGAAAAATCACATTCCTTCCTTTGATATTTTTTTAATATTTTATTCAGCAGATTGTTCTGACCAATCGTTCTGATATGTAGTTTAATACCCGAAAAAATAAATGTCAAGGAAAAATTAGCACTCAATGTGTTTGAGTGCTAATAATTAATAGTTTGTTTATAAATTTTATAATTCGTTTTGAAAATGTTCCCTGTAAACCTCAAAAAAACTGTCCGTGGTAACTTCCCCGTCCTCTATGAAAGTGACCTGCTCCCACAGCTTCTGGTTCAAATTCCTTGTAAGCCCCTCGACAAAACCGGAATACTCCTCGTTAAACACCTCCCTGCGGCGCTGCTCCACGATTTCTATCTTGTTTCTGTCCGTCTCGTCGCGGTCAAAAGTGCTGATGCATTTGATAATATGATACCCGTGCCGGGTCTCAACAATCCCGCTAATCTCGTCCGTCCCAAGATTAAACGCGGCTTCCTCAAAAGCAGGATCCATGCTCCCCTTAATAAACGAATAGGACGTATTCGGATCCTCGCTGTACTCGGCAATCAGACTTGTAAACTCGTCCCCGTCCCTTGCCTTTTTAAGCGCCTCCTGCGCCCTTTTGTACGCCTCCTCTTTTGCCTCCCTGGTGTACTCTACCCGCTCACCGTTTTCGTCCAAAGAATATGTTTTAATCAGGATATGCTGCACCGTGATTGTCCGCGCCTCGTCGTCGCTGATTTCCGGATTAATGTCCGCAATCAAATACCGGTAGACCTTCTCGGAAAGCGCATATTCCCCATACATTTTGCAAAGCAGTTCCTCGTCCGCCCCCATTGCCTTCTTCTCGGCATCCTTGAGGGAATCATAATAAATCCGCGCTACCTGCCTTGCCTGCTCCTGCTCGTTTTGGTCAAGCGCAATCCCGTACTTTGCCGCAAGAAGGTTTAGCGCCTTAATCCGTGCCATTCTCGCAAGCACCGTATCCTTAATGTTTTCCTCCAGTGTTTCACCATTGTAGGACGCGTCCCAAATCTCCCTGCCGAAAGTATTTTCATACTGGTTTTTCGTGTTCGTCAGATACACCATGATTTCCGCAAGGGAACAGGAGCTTTTTTCAATCCTGAAAACCTCGTCCCTGCCAAACCCCGTCGTCAGCACTACCCGCGTCGTGCCGCCCAAAGACTGTGTTTTCCCACTGCACCCGGCAAGTGCCAAGACAGACAGCATGACTATAAGAACAGTTATTTTTTTCAACGGATATCATCCCTTTCTTACCAATGCCCTATTGGCTAAAAAATAAATTCCATAAAAACTTTAGCATATTTTGGATACCTTCTGCAATATCTTTGGTAAAAAGTATCAAAACAAAAGCCTTTTTACGGTGAAAATTCGTATACACAAATTCACTGTTTTCGGTAGCATTCAAGCCGTATTTTTGCTATAATTATGTTCAAAACGGTGTAACCGGCCGCCAACATGCCTTGCGGGTTACCGGCCGGGGAAAATGCCGCTTTAGGGGGAGCCATGGTTTTTAGCAGTCTTTCTTTTATTTTTGCTTTTTTGCCCGCCTTTCTGGCTTTATATTATTGTGTACCTTCGAAAAGCAAAAATAC
>DKYC01000136.1:1093-3651 GCA_002492295.1 Lachnospiraceae bacterium UBA7110 | reverse complement strand
ATAATTTTCCCTGTGGTAATAAGCTGCTGTCAAAGCAGACTGGTCAAACACAATACTCCACTCGGTAGATTCAAACTCTCCAAAGTTATCTTTGCTCACACTGTCCAGGGCATCTCTTACTTCATTCTGCGTCATAAACGGTTTCTCTGCTATCGTTTCTGTTAATATATCAAACCGCTCGTGGGACTGTTTTGTACCAATCCCCTGCTTTTCTCCTTCCGCCAGATAAAAATTTGTTACAACAGGTGTTTCAACCACCACCATTTCATTATCCACATATTCCACCGCCACACTGCGTCCGCTGCGGTCAGCCATGGCAAAATGCACCATAAATCCCATGGATGCATGCATATCATACTGTCCCAAAATTTCCAGTGCTTCTTCCACATCTGATGCCTGGTTTAGTAACAGGCGTACTGCCGTTGTCGTAGTAATATCCGGCTTATCCGTATTTTGTTCTATGGTGTCACTGTCCTGAATCATGTTGACGGATATGGCAAACCCTTTTTCATTCATTCCATCCAAAGGTGCATACAGTGCCGCAAGCGTCCTTACCTGATCCAGCTCCAGCGCCATGCCTACTGAACCGCTCCCGGTTCCCTGCGTGATAAAGTCCACATTGACTGTGGAGATAGAAGCGTAACCGTCCTCCGGATAAGATGCCACCACCATCGCATCACAATGGTTCCAGTCGAAATTTCTTCCAAAAAGAACTCTGCCTTCAGAATCAACAGCGGCCAGTGTACTGCAGCCGAATATATTATCCATAGTTCCATCAAGGCTCACGCCATCCAACAGGTTTTCTGCCAGAAATCCTACAACCTCCCCGTCTGAGGAAGCTCCTCCCTGTGCAAGGAAATCAGCAAATTTATAATCGCCGTCAAACCGGACTGCCGTAAGTCCCTCTTCCAACTCCATAATCTCAGCTGACAAATCAATTACCTGCATTTTTTCCGCCTCTGCATCTGCTCCACTTGCTTCTCTGTGCTGTTCCCCATCTGCAGCAGCTTCTCCTAAAAGCACATCCTCCTATTTCCTGCCATCTTCCGCTATCTCAAAGGTAACTTCCACATCCCCCGTCGTCTCAAACACTTCCACGCCTTCGCTGATGTGACCGATATGCTGGCGTTCAAACTGTTCCCCATTCTGTCCATACAGAATGACCAGGCTGCCGCGCGGAGGCCAGTAGGCAATATCGCCAACCTCATAACCGTCTGAACGCAGCGTATCCGCAGGGAAAGCATCTGCCCCATAGCGATAGCACATCTCACGCCCGTAAAAATCCTGCATGGAGAGCGTCATCGGCATTTCCTGAAGTAACGCCCTTGTTGTTGCATTATCTTCAAGCACCGCATAAAGTTCCGTATCGCCAACGGTTATCCTGATTCTCATATTTGTCATCCCTTCCTCAGTTCCCTGGTTCTTTGCTCCTGCCTGCGCTGCTTCATCTGACGTTTCCGTTTCTCCCTTGCCAATCTCTACCGGTTCCGTATCGACATTCAGCGGCATTGCTTCCCCTGCCCCGGAGCTTTCGCTTTCAACAACAGAATCATGCCCATATGTGCCTTCATCTTCCAATACTGCCTGACTGTTTCCGTTCTGCCCACAGGCCGTCAGTAAAACACCTGTTGCCATCCCTATCATCAATACATATATCTTTTTCATTGCTGCCTCCTGGCTGTTTTAATAAATTTCTGTGTCTTTTACCATTGCTATCAATATGCGCTTATTAGCGCATAAAAAATATAAGCACCTCTGGAAATGCCTTTCCATTGGTACTTACATTTTATCTTTCTTTCATTTTTATGTCTAATACCTATATTAAATATTCAGAAATGCCTATATCGAATAACTAACTCTATAATTTCCAATCCCATAAGCTTCCGTATTGCCTGTGAAAATTTCTAGTGCTTTTTCCATATCAGAACTGAGCCCGATTCCGGCCGGGGTTACAACGAAACAAACCTTAATTACACATTGCCAGCGGGAACGTCCATAAAGCAATCCGGCAACCAATCCATAAGTAGCCGGTTCAAATGCCGTTGCGGTAGCCGTTGGAAATAAAGGCGGCATACCAAATGTAACAGAACGGAATAACGGAAGAACAAAGCCAACTGCCGCTCCGTATTGCCAGCCACAGATTAAGCCGCACAGAAAAACAGGCAGGTGCATTGGAAGAAGCATATTTCCAATCTGTTGGATTTGTCCTGTCAAGATTGGCAAAACCACTCCGATTGCCATAAACATGGCGGATAACGTAAGATTTTTTACTGTTTTATTCATGTTTTTTCACCCCATCTAAAATTGCTATTTGTATCAATACCCAAGCCCGTGCAGCCACTCCTCTACATCGGCTGCCACATCAGAAACAGATTCGGCTGCAGTTTCATGGACAACAGCATATCCATCGGAAATCACTGCAGCATCCGGTTCCAGCTCCTGAATTGTATTGGGTTTTTCAACCCAAAACGGGGCACTTTTCAGAGGTTACGGTTCTTATAATCATAGCGGAGATTTCCACCTGGTAACTCATCCTCTTTTCGTTTTCTGTAAGGTTC
>DKYC01000136.1:0-803 GCA_002492295.1 Lachnospiraceae bacterium UBA7110 | reverse complement strand
ACAAAAAAAGCCGCAGGTCTTTTTTGCCTGCGGCGTGCGTTGCTCGCTTGTGGGAGCGGTAACAACAGAAAAGGGATACCATCTTGTAAAAAAGGTATCTCTGCTCTGTAAACATTATTCAGTTTTGGATGGATGCATTGTCTGTCGCTGTCCACAAAGCCTTGATTTTACTTAGTTTCATCTACCATCCTTATCAAATCCTTATATTTACTGGCTTTACGGCTCACCTCCGACTATTCAAACTCCCTATAACCATAACGTAATTGTTAAGTATTTGATTGTCTTTTTAGGGTTTTCATAGCTATAATATTCATATTTTACGCCATATTTACAGTTTCAGCGTTTCCGGGATTTTATCCGTTACTCGAACTCGGCGTGTTCTTTACAGTTATTAACTATTTTTGTTTAAGTTTTATACGAATGCAGGCCTGTTTTTACTTCAATTACATCATTTATTATGGCCTGCTAATTTTCTATTGCCAAAATGTTGCCACGCTTACTTATCTCTATAATGAGAACCACATTGGACAATCTTTATCACATTATCCTCTATCCGATAAACAATACGGTTTGCATCATCTATACGCCGGCTCCAATAAGCTGCCAAATCACCACTTAACCTTTCCGGCTTACCTATTCCATCATATCCATTTCGGTCAATATCTTTCAATAGCTGAAGAATACGTCTTAACGTTTTCTTATCTTGCTTCATCCAATATTCAAAATCTTCCCATGCCGCATCTGACCATGACTTAATCATCAAAATCCACCTCATGCACCGTGCCGCCTGTAGCTTCCATCTG
>DKYC01000084.1 GCA_002492295.1 Lachnospiraceae bacterium UBA7110 | reverse complement strand
GGGTAATCAATTAGTTTGGCAGGAGCGATATAATATCGGTGTAGAAGTAATTGATAAGGAGCATAAAAAGCTGTTTAGTGTGCTGAATAAGCTTTTTGATTTCGGCAAGCAGGAAGAAAAAAGCCAGTGGGTCTGCCAGGAGGCGGTTAAATATTTCAGGGACCATGCATTGAAACATTTTGCAGAGGAGGAGGCATACATGCTTTCCATCAATTATGCAGGATTTGAGATGCATAGACGGATTCATAAGAACTTTCGGGAGAGGACACTTCCGACACTGGAAAGGGAATTGGAGCTGACGGGGTATTCGGAGGACGCGGTCAGCCATTTCCTTGGCGTTTGCGCTGGCTGGCTGATTGGACATACGCTGATAGAAGACCATGCAATTGTGGAGAAAGAATCGGTAAGCCAGTGGGTAAATCTGCTTCCGGAGGAGGAGCAGACAGTGATGGGACAGACGATTAACCGTCTCTTAAATGATATGTTTCGTCTCGAGCCGCGGTTGGTAAGCGACTGTTATGGTGGAGAGAAGTTCGGCGATGGAATATACTATCGTTTGATTTACTGTTCAAAAGAGGGCAAGAAGTGGGAATTTATACTGATTTTTGAGGAGAAACTGATTCTTGCCACGGTCGGCGGCATGATGGACAATCAGTCGGAGGCTCTCAGCACAATGCTGATGAATGCTGCCCGGTATATCGCAAGACAGTTTGTGGATCAAATCAGGGCACACTTTCCTGATTCGGCTTCGTTTGAGATTAAGGAAGAGCAATTGCTGACATATGAGCAGTTCCAACATGTATTTGAGAAGCAGAGTCCCCAGTTCAGCCTTCTGTTTGATACCGGAAAGGGTTATTTTGGATACTGTATGATAGCGCCGCATATGACACTCAGGGAGGGCGGAACCGCAATTCTGACAGACAATGCCATGAATGAGGTCGAAAAACACCTGAATAAGAAAAAAGCAGAACAGGCTGTGGTAAGCCAGAAAAAGACAGTGCTTGTGGTAGATGACTCTGATTTTATGCTCAAAACAATGCAGGACCTGCTCTGTGATGATTATAATGTTATGCTGGCAAAATCCGGAATGTCTGCAATTAGAACCATTACGCTGAACCGGCCGGATTTGATTTTGCTTGATTATGAAATGCCTGTCTGCGATGGCGGACAGGTATTGGAAATGATTCGCTCGGAGGAAGAATGTGCAGATATTCCTGTTATTTTCCTGACCAGCAGGGTTGACAGGGAGAGTGTCAAGAAGGTTATTAACTTAAAGCCTGAGGGATATTTGTCCAAAACCTTACAGCCTTCCGATGTAAAGAGGGAAGTGGATCATTTCTTTGAAAGGAGAAGCCGCAGCAAAAAATAGAAAAGTATGAATATTTTTCCTTTCTTGTCCATATAATTTAATACATATATAAGTAACAAATAAAATGGAATCATAGTAAGGAGACGGAATATGGCAAGAGGAGTGAAAAAATCATTACAGGAAAAAATTACGCAAAAGGAAGAACTGATTGAAGCACTGTCTACGCGGGTAAAAAAGGAGCGGGAAGAGCTGAATGGGCTTTTGGAGATGCAAAAGAATGAGGAACTGAACGAGCTTCGGCTGGTTGTAGAGAAATCAGGGCTTGAAATTAACGACATTATACAGATGGCGCAGATGCAGGCGGCGCAGTAGGGCTGCCGCAATCCGCAGGACAAACAAAAAATATGGAAAAAAAGTCCAAACATAATTGCGTACATAGCCTAAAAAGGGTATAATGGATAGCAAGTATGTGTGGACTTTTTTATTTGCGCAGCAAGGGATACCCATATAAGAAGTATCCATATAAGAAATATCCATATGAGAAAGGAAAGGATAACAACAATGATAAACATACGTGAATTGTATCACAACTATAAGGCGTACGCAGACAAGGAGGTAACAATCGGCGGCTGGCTTCGCAGCAAACGGGATTCCAAAACGTTCGGCTTTCTGGTTGTCAACGATGGTACGTTTTTTGAGCCGCTACAGGTTGTTTACAGTGACGGACTTGACAATTTTTCGGACATATCAAAGCTTAATGTCGGCGCGGCGGTGATTGCGACCGGCATTGTGACGCTCACACCCGATGCGAAACAGGCGTTTGAGATACAGGCATCCAAGGTCGAGATAGAGGGGGACTCCACGCCTGATTATCCGCTGCAGAAAAAACGCCACAGCTTTGAGTACCTGAGGACGATTTCCCATTTAAGACCGCGTACGAATACGTTTCAGGCAGTCTTTAGGGTGCGCTCACTTTGCGCGTACGCGATTCATAAATTCTTTCAGGAGCGCGATTTCGTTTATGTGCACACCCCGCTCATTACGGGAAGCGACTGCGAGGGCGCGGGCGAGATGTTCCAGGTCACGACGCTTGATTTGAACAACCTTCCGATGGCTGACGGTCATGTGGATTTTTCAAAGGACTTTTTCAATAAGCCGACGAACCTTACCGTGAGCGGGCAGCTAAACGGTGAGACTTTTGCGATGGCATTTAAAAATATTTATACATTCGGTCCGACGTTCCGGGCAGAGAATTCCAATACGACGCGTCATGCGGCAGAGTTTTGGATGATAGAGCCGGAGATTGCGTTTGCTGATTTGAAGGATGATATGATGCTTGCGGAGAGTATGCTGAAATATATCATTCGTTATGTGTTGGAGAATGCGCCGGAGGAGATGGCATTTTTCAATCAGTTTGTGGATAAGGGATTAATTGAACGACTGCAGCACGTGGCGGATGCCGAGTTTGGACATATTACTTATACAGATGCAATAGCAGAGTTGGAAAAGCATAATGACGAGTTTGAATACAAGGTATCATGGGGATGTGATTTACAGACGGAGCATGAGCGGTATCTGACTGAAAAGCTTTTTGGCAGACCGGTGTTTGTAACAGATTACCCGAAAGAGATTAAGGCGTTTTACATGAAGCTCAATGACGATGGGAAAACGGTTGCGGCGATGGATTGCCTGGTGCCTGGAATCGGTGAGATTATCGGTGGAAGCCAAAGGGAAGACAAGCTTGACGTGCTTGAGCAAAGAATGCAGGAATGTGGTTTAAAGGCTGAGGACTACGCGTTTTATTTGGATTTAAGACGTTTTGGAAGTGCAAGGCATGCCGGTTTTGGGCTTGGGTTTGAGCGTTGTGTCATGTACCTTACGGGCATGGGTAATATCAGGGATGTCATTCCGTTCCCGAGAACGG
The DNA here is from genome assembly GCA_002492295.1 of Lachnospiraceae bacterium UBA7110. Taxonomy (GTDB): domain Bacteria; phylum Bacillota; class Clostridia; order Lachnospirales; family Lachnospiraceae; genus COE1. Next base: position 8,688 of record DKYC01000084.1, on the reverse strand, counting down.
TTAATAACTGTGAGCTGTAATGCATAGTGCAGTGCGTATTGCATTGCGTACAGCATTTTGTTTCATAAAAACCAAAGAATGGAACCCCAAAATGGGTCAAAAAAACGAAAGGAGGATTTTTATGAACAAATTTATGAATCGTGTTTTTGCGGGTGCGCTCTCCCTTGCGATGGTAATGGGAACCGCGGCAGTGCCTGTAAACACGGCAGAGGCAAAGGAGAATCTTGTCGGAAAGCTGGTAGTGCTCCACACAAATGATATTCACGGGCGTTATGAGAATAACGAAGACAGTCTGGGAATGTCGTCTGTAGCGGCATTAAAGGGGTATTATGAGGCACAGGGCGCAAATGTTTTGCTGCTTGACGCAGGCGATTTCAGTCAGGGTACCAATCTCGTAAATTATTATGACGGTCTTGACTCGGTGCATTTCCTGAATGCGGCAGGATACGATGCGGTCTCTTTGGGTAATCATGAGTTTGACTTTGGCTTCGATGAGCTGAAAGCGATGGCGGATGCGGCGCAGTTTCCGATTTTGGATGCAAATGTTTTAAATAAGGAGACAAATGAGCCTTACTTTGGAAGCAACAAAGTATTTGAATTTGGAAATATGACGGTAGGTGTTTTCGGACTTGACACTCCGGAGGCTAAAACAAAGGCAAGTCCGAAGAATGTGAAGGATGTAATAGTCCTTGACAATGAGGAGCTGTTTGCATGTGCGCAGGCGCAGGTGGATGAGCTTACGGCAAAGGGATGTGATTACATTATCTGCCTTGGACACCTTGGCGTTGACGAGGAGAGTACTGGAAGACGTTCCGTGGATGTGGCGGCAAATGTAAACGGCATTGACCTTTTTGTTGACGGACACAGCCATACAAGGATTGACGGCGGCGTTGTCGTGAACGGTACAAAGATTGTCAGCACGGGAAGCTATTTGGAAAAAATCGGTGTTGTCGTGTATGATGGAAAGAATACAAACGCAAAGCTTGTGGATGATTTATATGCGGTAGGCGGATGCCCTTCCATGGATCTTTTTGTAAAGAGCTTTGATGATATTGTGAAAGAGGCATATGCAGGTACATTTGCCACAACGACAACGCTTTTAAACGGCGCAAGGTCGAATGTGCGTACGATGGAGACAAACCTTGGCGATTTTTCAGCGGACGCGTATAAGTATACGGCAGAACAGTATGTGGCGGATAATGAGCTGGATATGGTAATTGACGGCGCAATCCAAAACGGCGGCGGTATCAGGGATACCATTCTTCCGGGTGAAATCTCAATGGATACGCTTTACAAGGTATTCCCGTTTGGAAACACAATTTCGATTGTGACCTTAAAAGGCTCGGAGCTGCTTGAGGCATTGGAGGCATCCTGCTTTGCGTGCCCGAATGAATTGGGTGGATTCCCGCAGGTATCCGGTATTCAGTTTACGGTTGATACTTCCGTGCCTTACGCACAGGGAGCGCTTTATCCGGAGTCTACCTATTATGCACCCGCAGCGCCGGGAAGCCGTGTGACGATTACGTCTGTCGGCGGTAAGGACTTTGACTTAAATGCAACTTATAATATTGCGGTAAACAACTTTATGGCAGACGGTGGCGATACGTATTATGTATTTACAAAGGCATCTAAGGTGATTAATACGGAAGTTGTGGATGCAGAGGGACTTATTTCTTATGTAAACTCATTGAACGGCATTATCGGTGATGAATATGCAAATCCGAAGGGAAATATTACAATAAAATAGCAGGATAAATAAAATAACCGAAGAGCTTCCATAACAAAGGACTCTTCGGTTATTTTTTGTTGTTTATCTGTTTTTATTCTTAATTGCCACTCTTTAAGCCGTCTTGCTGTCCGTATTTTTCTTGTTTTTAACTGTGACTGATGCAGTGGAAATCTGTCTGCCTGACAGGGGATTCTCCGCTTTTTTTGTGATTTCTGAAACAGTAGCCTCTGGTTTGTTCAGGTTTTTCTGCGCGGACGCGAGCATCAGCTTAATACGGTTGAGCTGGTTTACCTCCGACGCGCCGGGGTCGTAATCAATTGCGACGATATTTGCTTCCGGATGGCGGTGTCTAAGCTCCTTGATAACGCCCTTACCGACTACATGGTTTGGCAGACAGCCAAAAGGCTGTGTACAGACAATATTTGGCGTACCGCTGCCAATCAGCTCAAGCATTTCGCCCGTCAAAAACCATCCTTCACCGGTCTGATTACCGAGTGAGACGATTTCGGATGCATGTTTTGCCGTCTCATAAATATCGGCGGGCGGGGTAAAGTTTTTGCTTGCTGCAAAGGAATCGCTCATTGGCTTTCGGAGCATTTGAATGGCTTTGATTCCTATGCGGCTTAAGCGTGCCCCCTTTTTGCCTGTGCCAAGATGTTCAGCTTTGTAAAGCTGGTTGTAGAAGCAATAGTACATAAAGTCCATCAAATCAGGGACAACAGCTTCCGCACCCTCATGCTCCAAAAGCTCCACCAAATGGTTGTTTGCAGCGGGAGAGAACTTTACGAGGATTTCCCCGACAATTCCGACGCGCGGTTTTTTAATGTCAAGCACGGGAATCGCATCAAATTCGGCAATCATTTCGCGGCACATTTTTTTGTAGGTATTGTAAGAAAGGTATTTGCGTCCGAGAAATGCATTACACTTCTTTATCCATTTTTGGTGGACCGCGTTAACAGTCCCCGGTACCGCCTCGTAAGGACGCATCCTGTATACGCAGCGCATAAAGATATCACCGAAATTCACTGCATATACCGCGCGCAGTAACAGCATTGGAGTGAGTTGAAATCCCGGATTGCTCTCAAGCTTGGAGAGATTAATGGAAATAACGGGAATATGTTCATATCCTGCTTTTGCGAGCGCGCGCCGGATAAAACCGATATAATTGGTAGCACGGCAGCCACCGCCGGTCTGCGACATTACTACTGCAAGACGGTTTGTGTCATACTGCCCGGAAAGCACCGCTTCCATAATCTGACCGACAACCAAAAGGGAGGGATAACAGGCGTCATTATTGACATATTTTAATCCCACATCAACACTGCCTTTATTGTCGTTATTTAAGACGACAAGATTGTAGCCGCACATCCGAAACGTTGGCTCCAGCAAATCAAAATGAATGGGCGACATCTGTGGACAGAGAATTGTGTAATTTTTTTTCATTTCCTTTGTGAAGATGACGCGGTTCATTTTACTTGAATTTATGGTGCGCTTCTGGTTTCGCTGTTCCCGCACACGGATTGCGGAGAGCAGTGACCGGATACGGATTCTTGCCGCACCGAGATTGTTGACCTCGTCAATCTTTAAACAGGTATAAATCTTGCCTGAGCCGGAAAGAATATCATTAACCTGGTCAGTGGTAACCGCATCAAGACCGCAGCCAAAGGAGTTGAGCTGTATCAAATCCAAATCATCCCTCGTTTTTACATAGCTTGCGGCGGCGTAAAGCCTTGAATGGTACATCCACTGGTCGGAGACAATCAAAGGACGCTCCGGCTTTGCAAGGTGCGACACGGAATCCTCCGTGAGCACGGCAATTCCGTAGGAGTTAATCAGCTCGGGAATCCCGTGGTTGATTTCGGGGTCAATATGGTAAGGCCTGCCCGCAAGCACAATGCCGCGCGCATGGTTTTTCTCAAGGTATGCGATAACTTCCTCGCCTTTTTTGTACATATCCGTTCTGACATTATGGAGTTCCTCCCAAGCCGCCAAAACCGCCTCGTTCAGTTCGTCCGTGGGAATTTCGGGAAATTCCGCAATAAGCGCCTGCAAAATCAGCTTTGGCTCTTTAAAGGACATAAACGGGTTTTTAAATACAACCTCACCGCGTCCGATTGCTTCCACATTGTTTTTGATGTTCTCGGAATAGGATGTGACAATCGGACAATTGTAATGGTTGTTTGCCTCATCAAACTCGTTTCGCTCATAAAACAGCGCGGGGTAGAAGATAAAGTCTACATTTTGCTTAATCAGCCATTCAATATGACCGTGCGCAAGCTTTGCCGGATAGCACTCGGACTCGCTTGGGATAGACTCAATGCCCATTTCGTAAATTTTTCTGTTTGAAACGGGCGAAAGTACGACACGGTAGTTGAGTTTTGTGAAAAACGTAAACCAAAACGGATAGTCCTCGTACATATTTAGCACCCTTGGAATACCGACACTTCCTCGGATGGCTGCTTCTTTGGAAAGCGGTTCATAAGAGAACAGACGTTTTAGCTTATAGTCAAACAGGTTGGGAACATTGTTTTGTGTCTTAGCCTTGCCAAGACCGCGCTCACAACGGTTTCCGGATATGTAGCTTCTGCCGTCGGAAAATTTATTTACGGTAAGGCGGCACGCGTTAGTACAGCCCTGACATTTCACGAGCGAGGTGGTAAACTGCAATGCGTTAATCTGATCAATGGAAAGCATGGTGGAAACCGTATCGGGCGCTGCCTGATAACGTTCCCTTGCAATCAGTGCCGCACCAAAGGCGCCCATAATTCCTGCAATATCCGGTCTGATGACTTCACAGCCGGCAATTTTTTCAAAGCTGCGCAGTACGGCATCATTGTAAAACGTACCGCCCTGAACAACAATATGCGTTCCAAGCTCGCTTGCGTCAGAAACCTTGATTACCTTAAATAATGCGTTTTTAATCACGGAATATGCAAGACCTGCGGAAATATCGGAAACCTCCGCACCCTCTTTCTGCGCCTGTTTTACCTTGGAATTCATAAATACGGTGCAGCGCGTTCCCAAATCAATCGGGTGTTCGGCGAAGAGAGCGGCTTTGGCAAAATCCTGCACACTGTAATTGAGCGATTTTGCAAAGGTTTCAATAAACGAGCCGCAGCCGGATGAACACGCTTCATTGAGCTGTACGGAATCCACGGTCTGATTTTTGATTTTGATACATTTCATATCCTGCCCGCCGATATCGATAATGCAGTCCACATCGGGATTGAAGAATGCGGCGGCATAGTAGTGGGCAACCGTTTCCACTTCGCCCTCGTCCAGCAGAAATGCCGCCTTAAACAAAGCTTCGCCGTAACCTGTCGAGCAGGAGTGGACAATTTTAGCGTCATCGGGAAGCAGCTTGTAAATTTCCTGAATGGAGGCGATTGCCGTATTCAGCGGACTGCCATTGTTGTTGCTGTAAAAGGAGTAAAGCAGTGTGCCGTCCTCTGCGACCACCGCAATTTTGGTCGTGGTGCTTCCGGCATCAATGCCCAAAAAGCATTTGCCATGGTAATCCGCAAGCTTTGCATTTTTCACATGATGGGAGCCGTGGCGCCTGCAGAATCCGTCATACTCGGTTTCATCCGCAAACAAAGGTTCCATGCGCGCAACCTCAAACTCCATTTTAATGTCGCCGGAAAGCTTATCCACCATTTCCGACATGGAAAACGAAACGGTTTCCTTCGCGTTGAGCGCCGAACCGATTGCCGCAAACAGATGGGAATTTGCCGTGTCAACAATATGCTCATCGTCCAGTTTGAGCGTACGGATAAAAGCCGCTTTCAATTCCGAGAGAAAATGAAGCGGTCCTCCCAAAAACGCAACATGTCCGCGGATTGGCTTTCCGCAGGCAAGACCACTGATGGTCTGATTGACAACCGCCTGAAAAATGGAAGCGGATAAATCCTCTTTTGTTGCGCCTTCATTAATTAACGGTTGGATGTCTGTTTTGGCAAACACGCCGCAGCGTGCTGCAATTGTATATAAGGAGTGATAGTTTTTGGCGTATTCATTCAGACCGGAGGCGTCCGTTTGGATAAGCGATGCCATTTGGTCGATAAAAGAACCCGTTCCGCCTGCGCAGATGCCGTTCATGCGCTGTTCGACGTTCCCACCCTCAAAATAAATGATTTTTGCGTCCTCACCGCCAAGCTCAATCGCCACATCCGTCTTCGGCGCGAGCTCTGAAAGGGCGGTGGAAACCGCAATCACTTCCTGCACAAAGGGCACGCCTAAGTGATTGGCAAGCGTCAGTCCGCCGGAGCCTGTAATCATGGGGTGAAGCGTCAGGTTGCCAAGTTTTTTGTACGCATCCTGCAAAAGGGAGGAAAGCGTCTCACGTATATTTGCATAGTGCCTTTGATAATCGGAAAACAACAGCTTGTGCCCTGCGTCTAAAATAGCGACCTTAACTGTGGTCGAACCGATATCAATTCCAAGCGTATAGAATTTTTTACTCATGAAACCATGCCTTTCTATCTCTAATAAAAAAATAATAACGAATCATCACTAAGTAAAAAGAAACACCGGCTGAGTGTCTCAACCGTTTAAACATACATTTGTCATTATACGACAGCAAATTCAAAAAGGCAACATGAAAAGTCTGCGCATTTTTGGATTTTATGGAAATTTTATCCCCTTGGAGACATTGTCCGTAAATTTTATGAAAAGTTTTTTGAAAATATTAACAGTTTTTTAAAATTGTGGAAAAAATTAAAGAAAAAGTGAAGTCTCGGTCAGATTGGTTTACATTTTATGTTATGAATGCTATACTTGAAAAGCGAATAGAATTTTCGCATGACATGGAAAGGAGCATGGTTGAACACATGAATTTTTTAAATAAGCTTGAGCGCAAAATCGGGAAATACGCGATACCGAATTTATCGAAATATTTGATTTTCGGATATATACTGGGGTATCTGCTGCAGCTTATCAATGCCAATTTTATGAATTTTTTGTCCCTCAATCCGTATTTGGTTATGCACGGTCAGGTCTGGCGGCTTGTCACATGGATTATCATTCCGCCGGAGCGGTTGGATTTACTGACAATTGTTATGCTGTATTTTTACTATTCCGTAGGAACCGATTTGGAACGGACATGGGGAACATTTTACTATAATGTTTATATTTTTATGGGAATGATTTTTACGGCGATTGGCAGCTTTCTGATTATGGGGCTAAGTTACCTGCCGATTTCCGATTTGAATCTTTTGATGAAATATTACGGGGAAGCATCGTATTTCGGACTGATTGCGCTGTCCTTTAGCACGTTTTATGTAAACATGTCGATATTCTTAGGATTTGCGATGACGTTTCCAGAAGCGCGCGTGCTTCTGATGTTTATTGTGCCGATTAAGGTGAAATGGCTTGGAATCGCATATGGCGTGCTGTTGCTTTGGAGCATGATAAACACGGATATTATCGGAAAGATTGTCATAGCGGCTTCGCTTTTGAATTTTGTGGTCTTTTTCCTGATGACAAGAAGCGGTATCCGACGGATGTCGCCGCGTGAGGTGAAGCGCAGACATGATTTTAATAGGGAAGTGAAAAAAGCGCGCCCGATGTCGGTGGCAAAGCATAAATGTGCCGTATGCGGTAAAAACAGTGAGGATAATCCTGACGCGGAGTTTCGGTTCTGCTCGAAATGCAATGGAAATTACGAGTATTGTCAGGATCATCTGTTCACGCATACGCATGTCCAGTAATTCAGATAAAAAACAGTAATGCAGATAAAATAGTGCAGATAAAATAGTGCAGATAAAGGAGCAGTGTTATTAAATGGAACAAAACCAACAGGCTTTTATGGCAGGGCTGGAGCAGCTTAAGGAGACGGCACGCCTGCAGGGGAATATGCTGACGCAGGAACAGATTGACGAAGAATTTGGTAAATGGGGGCTTAGTGCGAAGCAGCTTGCCTTGGTGTACGAATATCTGTCCCAAAACAATATCGGGGTGAACGAGCCGGGAAACGTAGAAGAACACCTTTCTGGTGAGGACGTCAATTTTCTTGAAATGTATTTGAGCGAACTTAAGGAGCTGCCGGTTGTGACGGACGGCGAAAAACGGGCGGTGATGATGTCAGCGCTTGCACAGGATAAGGACGCGCAGGATAAGCTGGTGGAAATTTACCTTCCTGATGTTGTGGAGCTGTCAAAGCTCTATGCCGGACAGGGTGTTTTGGTGGAGGATTTAATCGGAGAAGGGAACGTCGCACTGTCAATGGGAGTCACGATGCTTGAATGTGTCGAAGGCATTGACGAGGTGGAAGGGTTTCTTGTGAAAATGATTATGGACGCGATGGAGACTGCAATCGGTGAGGACAGCGACAACCGTGAAATCAGGGAGAATGTGCTGGGCAGGGTGAATGAGGTAAACGACAAGGCAAAGGAGCTTTACGACAGTCTGCTGCGCAAGGTCAGTGCAAAAGAGGTCGCGGATGAGCTTGGGCTTTCGGAGGATAATGTCCGGGAGGCGGTAAGGCTTTCTGCAGATCATATTGATTATATTACAGGTGGGACAAATGCAGAATGATGATTTTAAATATGTGATTCAGGATACGGGCAATGTATATTTTGGCAGGGAGCTGAGCTATACTGAAATGATGGAAAGAGAGGATGTGCCGTTTAAATTCAAGGCGATTATCAATGGACAGATTGCAAAAGATACGGATTTAAATCAGACAATCTTTGCGCATCTTTTGGAACTCGACGAGCGCTCCTTTACCTTCCGGATTTTTGAACAGTTAAAAATGACGGTAAGGATTTGTTATAAGGCGAATAAAGGCGGTCTGTTTGGCAAAGGAAAGGAAAAGTGGGTGCATAAAAGCTGCCCGCTTGGCAGGTTTTGTGCCGAGTACAGGGCTTTCGTAAAGACGCATGAAATCATACTTGAGGATATTTCCATATCAAAGCTTGCGTTAATGGTTATGAACATCTAGTGTATTGTACCATTCATAT
>DKYC01000014.1:13808-17907 GCA_002492295.1 Lachnospiraceae bacterium UBA7110 | reverse complement strand
ACAGGTTGCATCTTTTATAAAGGTACCCGTATACATATCAATATACCGCAGTTTCGGCATATCGTAAAAAGCATAGCTTCCAATGGAAGTAATGGTTTCCGCAATATAGACGCGCTCCGCGTCCGTATTTGCCCACGGCCGTTCATAAAGCTTCCAGTAATCACAGTCCGGGATTGCACCCGTGCCGTATATATAGATTTGTTTATTCTCCATTTTTACGCTGATGTCTGTTCCCGTAAGATAGTGCCATCCGTTACCCGGATGGGTCCATACAAGCTCCTGCGCCTGTGCGTTCATTGGCGCGCCGCCTGCCAAAGCCACTGCTGTCACCACTGTCGCAACAACTGCTGCCATAATACGTTTGAAAGTTTTTTCAGGTCTTTTTTTCATAATTGTCAGCTCCTTTCGTCAAGTTTACAGTTAGTTGTTGCTTTCAGTTTATAATTTTCGCAAAATTTTGTCAACTATATAAAGATTAAAGTTTCCTTAAGCCGCCCTTAAGCCACATTGTACCATATCATTGGAAATAATACTATCCTTATTCATAAAAAACTGTCGGAACAGACCCAGTCCTCAATGTGTCTTGCAATTTTCCCTTTCCTATTTTATAATATCATTAACTGCCAGTTCCGGAAGGAGTGCGGTTTTTCTGTATCGGAGGTGTCCGGTCTCACATGGTTTAATCCCGGGAACACGCTCCGGCTGGCAGTCTTACAAAAACGGCCTGATGTTTGTAAAACGCAACATCCAAGCCTTACATGCAAAGGGGGAACAATCAAATGAAAAGCATTCGAACCAAAATAACGTTATGCCTTATTCTCACCGTTCTGGTAAGCCTTATCGCGTGTGGCTCTTCCAGTATCACGCTAAACTACAACAGCACGATGTCCACGGTGGAATACATGATGAGCGAAACCGCTGTTTTGGCGGCGGAACGTGTGGAACAGGAGCTTATGGCGTACAAAAACGTTGTGACCGATACAGGCTGTGTTCCGCAGCTATCCGATTCGAAGGCTTCATTGGACGAAAAAAAAGCAATTATTGACGAGCGCTGCGCAATGCATGATTTCCAGCGCGGAAATATCATCGGCTTAGACGGTGTCAGTATTTTTGATGGAAAGGATTACTCCGACCGCGAATATGTGCAGCAGGCAATGCAGGGCAATGTCTACGTGTCACAGCCGTTAATCAGCAAAATTACAGGAGAACTGTCCATCATGGTTGCCGCCCCAATCTATCAGGACGGAACATACGGCAACTCCATTGCGGGCGTTGTCTACTTCGTCCCGCACGAAACATTTTTAAATGATATTGTCGCTTCCATTCAGATTGGCGAAAACAGCCGGGCATACATGATTAACAAGTCGGGCGATACGATTGCGGACATTACACTTGATACGATTACCGTACAGAACATTGAAGCCGAGGCGCAAAGCGACGCGTCGCTAAAAGAGCTTGCTGCAATCCATGCGGATATGCGCGCAGGAAACAACGGTTTTGGAAGCTATGAAAGCGACGGTCAGAAAATGTTCGCGGCTTACGCGCCCGTGGCGGACACGGACGGCTGGAGCATTGCCGTAACCGCACCACAGCTTAATTACCTGACTGCAACACGCGACGCGATGGTCATCAATATCGTGGTAATCGTGATTGCCATATTGCTTTCGAGCATTATCGCCCTCATACTGGCAAACAGCATCAGCAAGCCGATGAAAGCCTGCGCAAAGCGGATGAAGCTTCTTGTGGAGGGAGATTTGGATACACCGATGCCCAAAATTACCAGTAAGGATGAAACCGGAATGCTTGCCAAATCCACAACCGCACTCGTCGAGGGGCTTGGCACTGTCATTAACGACATTGGCTATCTGCTAAACGAGCTTGCAAACAAGAATTTAAATATCCGCACACAGCACGAAGATATCTATGTCGGCAGCTTCCGCAATATTCTGTTGTCCATGCGGAATATGAAAGTCGCGTTAAACGATGCCATGCGGCAGGTTAACTGTTCCGCTGAACAGGTGTTCTCGGCAAGTGACCAGCTGTCCGCAAGTGCCCAAACGCTCAGTCAGGGAACGACCGAGCAGGCGAGCTCCGTGGAAGAGCTTGCGGCACAGATCGGCGAGATTTCCGAGCAGGCAAAGGATACCGCAACCGGCGCGCTCGATGTGCGCAGACAGACACACGGTGCAGGGGAGGAGGTTTCCCTCTGCAATCAGAAAATGCAGACGCTTATGGAAGCGATGGACGAAATCCAGACACGCTCCGATGAGATTGGGAAAATCCTGAAAACAATCGACGACATTGCATCCCAGACAAATATCCTGGCACTGAACGCCGCCGTGGAAGCAGCAAGGGCTGGCGAAGCAGGCAAAGGCTTTGCCGTCGTCGCGGAGGAAATCCGCAATCTGGCTGCGAAGTCCGCACAGGCAGCAAAAAATACATCCGAGCTGATTGAACACTCCTCAAACGCAGTACATAGCGGTACGCAGCTTGCAACAGACACAGCGGAAATCCTGCTCAATGTCGTAAACAGCATCCAGTCCGTCGTAAATTCCATTGACAGGATTGCTGCCGTATCCAATGAGCAGTCGGATGCCGTTTGGCAAATATCGGAAGGCATCAATCAAATATCGGCTGTCGTTCAAAACAACAGCGCGACCGCACAGCAAAGCGCGGCGGCAAGCCAGCAGCTTTCCGCGGAGGCATCCGTTTTGAAGCGTCTGGTCAATCAGTTCCGGCTTTCCTCTTAGCCCATGGCAATCCGGCATACAAAACCACCACGCCATATGTGGTGGTTTTTTAATGCCCCAGCATATCTTCAATAAAAATCCCATACCCTTTCGTCGCATCCTGCACAAGGACATGCGTGACAGCACCCACAAATTTCCCGTTTTGGAGAATCGGCGCGCCGCTCATCCCCTGCACAATCCCCCCGGTAAGCGCTAAGAGCCGTTCGTCCGTGACCTTGATGGAAATCTGCCGGTTGACTGCCTCGTTTCCGGGACTGAGCTTTGTGATTTCCATATCATAATACGCGCTCTCGCCGTTTATGGCACACACAATCTGCGCCGCACCAAGTGTAACCTCCTGCTTGAGCGCAACGGGAAGCGGCTCATTTTCCCCTACGTATTTTGTCAGGAGTTCCTCGTTCGTGACCCCATAAATTCCCTGGACCGTATTGTCCACAATCACGCCGGATACCTGGTCGGGCTTATACTCAATCACCCCTGTCAGCTCCCCCGGAACGCCCCGTTCGCCGCGCCGCACCGCCACGATTTCCGTATTGTATAAAAGCCCTGAACCGAGTTTCAACAGTTCTCCCGTATCCATATCATTAATGCCGTGCCCCAGTGCACCAAATTGACTATTTTGGTCAATATAGGTCATTGTGCCAATTCCCTGTGCGCTGTCCCTAAGCCATGCGCCAATCTTGTATACACCGTTCTCGTCAGGCTCCGGCTTTATTTTTACGCTGATCAGCTCCTCATGCCTTGACACCTGGAAAATAACGTCATTTCCTCCCCCATTCTCGATATACTCCTTAATCTGCCGCTTATCATTGATTGCCACGCCGTCCATTGCCGTAAGGTAGTCACCCGACTGTAATTTATACTCTGAGGGTGCATACTTATTCCCACTGTTTGTAAAGCTGCCTGTATCAACCACAAGAACGCCCTGTGTTTTCACATAAATCCCAATCGGCTGCCCTACAGGAATGAGTTCCTTGTTTTCAATCACATGGATGTCCACATCCTTTAAGGGCAGAACACCAAAAAGCTTCAGCCGCATCTGATACGAACTGACATTCTCTCCCGCCACGATGGTTACCGGCTCGTTTAGGGCAAGCACCTTTTCCGAATCCGTGCTTAAAACGCCCGATGCCGGAATGCGCAGATTAATCTCCTCGCTTGTCCCCGCCTTTATGCTGATTGTGCTTGGAACGCTGCTCTGATAATACGCGTAGGATGCCCAGCAGAACATTCCGATTGCAAAGCCAAGAAAAACATAAAGGCACAACATGTATTTCATTTTCCTGTTTTTCATATTGTAATCAAGCTCCTTCTTCTATTTTTAAATTTTCAAATCTAAGAGTTCAGAA
>DKYC01000014.1:0-13531 GCA_002492295.1 Lachnospiraceae bacterium UBA7110 | reverse complement strand
CAATTCATTTTTATGGGTAGTATATGAATTTTTGCGAAAAATAGTCAGGGTGAAAAACAAATCGTGCCGTGTATCAATGCCGTTTCCATCAAAAAAACAGCTTTGACCATTTTTACCCAAAACAGTCAAAGCCGCTTTCTTAATTTAAAAATTTATTTTTTCACAGTTCAGTCTTCATCATTTAATTTTTTCTTTTTTCGCCTCTGCTCTCTTTTTTCCGCTCTTCTGGCCTTTGCCTCCTGTCGTCCCTGTTTACTCATAATCAGGTAAAAGCTTGGCATCAAAAGCAAAATCAAAAGTGTTGAAGTCACAAGACCGCCGATGATAATGAGTGCCATTCCTTTCATCATCGCCGCGTTTTGGTCTGTCGCAAACACCATCGGTATCATGGAAAGGATGGTTGTAAGCGTCGTCATTAAAATCGGTCTCAGACGGATGCTTCCGCTCTCCATAAGCGCCTCGTTTAGCGACATTGTTTCTTTTAGCTGGTTTGTCGTATCCACGTATAAAATACCGTTGTTTACGACAATACCCACAAGCATGAGCACACCCATAAGGGAAGTCATGTTGAGCGTCGAACCTGTAATAAACAAAAGGAAAAACGAACCGATTAAGCTAAACGGAATACTCATCATTACCATCGCTGAAAATCTGGGCGATTCGAACTGCATTGCCATAACAAGGAAAATCAGGAACACCGCCGCCGCAATTGCCTTTCCGATTGCCGCAAACTCCTCTAACATCATCTCCTGCATCATTGCCTCCGTACGGCTGACGCCCTCGGGGAACTCGTTGTTATTAATTGCTTTATCAACCGCCTCATAGATAGCGTTCTGCGCCGTAAATTTCGACGCCTCCGTCGTGTACGCGACAATGGACACCTGATATTTTCCATCGTTTCGAATCAACGTTTCCGGCATATCGGAATATTCCGCCTGCGCCACGTCGCCGACGGTAATCGTCGTGCCCCGTCCTGTCGTAAGCTCCAGCGTCATCAGGTCGTTCATGGCAGAATAGGTGCCCTCAGGGAACTCCAGCATTACGGAATATTCATCCGTTCCAATGTTCATCTTCATGGCTTCCTTGCCGCTGCTGGCGTTGTACATTTCGCCCGCCACCTGCACTGGCGTCAACCCGACATCCATACATTTAAGCGCATCTATCTGGATCTTTGCCTGCGACGCGTCGGAACCCACACTGTTGGATGTTTTAATAACACCCGGTATGGAAAGCATCATGCCCTCCACCTGCTTGGACGCCACGCGCAAATCGTCAATATCTTCACCGCTTAAGTCAATCTGCGTGGTCGATCCGACACTCATGCCGGACATTCCGCTTCCGCCTGCCTCCACGGTAATGCTCATATTGGAATAATTCTTTAACAACTGATTGTATTCATCTACAAGCTCGTTAATGCTCTTATCACAGTCATCCGCGGGATATGCCGAAATACTTGCCTCGGCACCGCTAATCGTCAGGTTGCAGCTCTCAAAATCCGGATCGTCAATAATCATCTGCTCGATTTCCTGTACATCCGTATCAATCAGCTCAAGCCGCGTTCCGCTTCGCTGCGTAACCGTAATACTCACACTGTCAATACCCGTCGCCGACATCAGCTCCGTGTCCAGCTGTCCCGCAAGGAAAAACGCAAGCACTAAAAGCCCTACCGACACAAGCATAACTGTCTTTTTCTTGAGCATAATCTTGCCAAGCAGCCACTTATAACCGTTCCCGACCTTCTGCAGAATGCGGTTTGCCAAAATATTCTTTTTCTCCTTTGGCTTATATTTCCAAAAGAAAATCGGAATTAAGGTAATTGCCACAACCAGCGAAGAAAGCATCGCGATGATAATCGTATAACCAAGCTGGGAGAACATCTGACCCGAAAGTCCCTTCATCAGGGACAACGGCAGATAAACGACAACCGTTGTTATCGTCGATGCCGTAACGGAGCTTGCCACAACCTTAGTACCTTCAAGCGCTGCCTCCTTAAAATCGGGCTTTCTGTCCTTTAAGCGGAAACAGCTCTCCAAAACGACAATCGAAGAGTCCACCATCATACCGATTGCTATCACGAGGGAACCCATTGTCACCACGTTGAGCGAAAAGCCTGCAAAACTCATAAAAATCAAGGTTGCAAGCAGGGAAATCGGCATGGAGCTTCCGACAATCAGACTTGCCTTAAAATCCCCGAAAAAGATAAACAATACAAGCATGGAGAATACAACGCCCAAAACCAAGGTTTGCGCTACGGAGCTTAAAGACGATATAATACTGTCTGCCGCGTCGTAGGAAATGTCGATTTGGATGGCAGGATTTTTTGCCGCCGCCCGTTCCACAATTGTTTTCACCGCGTTTGATACGTCAACCGTACCTGCGCTCTGCGCCTTGGAGATGCTGACGCTGACGCTGTCCGTGCCGTTATAACGGCTGATGCTGTCGTTTGCCGACGTTGCCATCGAAACCGTCGCCACATCGGAAAGGCGGATGACCTGCCCCCTGTTCGTAATCAGCGGCACATCCTGCAAGTCCATCAGCGTTTCCGGCTTTGAGGAAGCCGACGTGCTGATATCCTGCCTGCCCTGTTCCACCGTACCGACAGGGATTGTAAAATCTGTTGTTGAAATATAATTCGCAATGCTTGACATGGTCAGACCGTATTGCTGCATTTTATCCTTGTGCAGGCTGATACTGATATACTGCGAATCACCGCCCGAAATCGAGACATCCGCGATGTCCGCGATACGGTCAAGCTCCGGCTCAATCTCCTCCTCCACAAAGGCAAGCACATCCACATCCGCCGTAGAAGTGACGGAAAGCGTTATCACCGGCACCGCATTCATGTTCATTTCGACAATCACGGGATCCTGTGCGTCATCCGGAAGCTGCAGGGACGCCGTATCCAGCGCACTTCGCAAATCCGAATAAGCCTCGCCTGTATCCACACCGTAGTCATATGTAAACATTACCATGGAATAGTTCGCTGAGGACTGCGACATAATCGAATCCACACCGGAAAGCGTCTTACCTGTATCCTCAATGACCTTTGTCACAAGCTCTTCCGTTGTTTCCGGGTCGCCGCCCTGGTAGATAGTCATAACAAAAAGCATGGGCATTTCCATATCGGGTGTCAGCTCCAACTTAAAGCCCATTACCGAGCTGATGCCAAACACCACAAGTGCAAGGACGATCAGGAGCGCCGACACTGGTCTTTTGAGCGCAAGTTTCGTCAGGGAATTCATCATTTACCAGTCGCCTCCTATTCTTTTCCTGCCGTAATAATGGACACATCCACACCGTCGCGAAGCTGTGCCGACCATGTCGTAATCAGCATATCCGTGCCTGAAAGCCCCTCACTGATTACAATACGCTCCGTGTCGTAAAGTCCCGTCGTGACATAGGTTTTCTTCGCCTTGCCGTCCACAACCGTATAGACATACGCCTCCGTGCCGTCATAGTAGACCGATTCGTAAGGGATAATCACCGCATTGGTTTCATGATAGGTATCTGTTGTGACAGTTGCCTTGGTACCTGAAAGCAGCGCCGACGTATCGCCTCCCACACTCGCCTTTACCTGAAACAGTCCTGTTGTCTGGTCAATTGCGGAACCGATTTCAATGATTTCGCCCGCATATTCCTTTCCGTCCTTTTCCACGCTCACGCTCTGCCCCGTGGCAAACGTGTTCCGGATATCCTCACTCACATAAAATGTTGCAATCATCGAATTTTTGTTCGAAATCACGAATGCCGGGCTGCTGGAGGTCGCAAAATCATGTTCGTCCACGTTAACTGCTTCAATCACGCCCGAAATGGTCGCCGTAATCGTGTACGCGTCAAGACTTTCCTTTGCCTGCTCAATGCCAAGCTGCGCTGCCGCAATGCTGTTCTGCGAAACCTTTTTCTGCTCCTCGCGCATTTCGCCGTTGCTTAAGTTGCTCGACGTAACTGCCTGACTGTATGTATTATAGGAATTATCAATATTATTCTGCAGCGTATCGATTGTCTCCTCTAACTGGTCGATTGCCGATTTATACTGGGATATTTTTGCCTCAGTCGTTCCGACCTTTGTCGCCGCGTTCTGGTATCGCGTCATGACTTTTGCATAATCCGCCGCTTCCTTCGGATTGTTCGGGTCGTAATTGTCCTCCGCATAATCCTTAATCTCGTCAACATCATCGACGAAATCGTATTCTTCCTTTAAACTGTCAAGCTCCGCTTCCTCGTCCTTTAGCATATCCTTATAATACTGAAGGTTATCCATCGCATCCTGAAGCTTTTCCTGCAATGCCTCCACGCCGTCGGACGCCTGCGTTAAATTGCTGTCCGTCTGCATATCGTTGATTGTCGTCGCCGCATCGCCGTAGGAAAGGTTGTATGCGTGCTGTGCGTTCTCGTACTGGAGCTGCGCGTTATCAAGCTGAAACTTCGCCATCGTATCGTCCAGCACGGCAAGTACATCACCTTCCTGCACGGTATCGCCTGCTTCCACATTTACCGAAAGCACCTCCGCCGTCGTTTTTGGTATCACATACACCGACTCATCGGGATTAATCGTCGCGATAAAACTGTTTGAGAGCTTAAGGCTTCCAATTTCGGGGTTCGACGCCTCAACCGACGCTACATCCGACGCAGTCTCTTCTACTGTCTGCTCTTTGCCGCAGCCCCACAGGGAAAGCGACGTAACTGCAGTACACAGGAGAATTGCCAGTTTTTTCTGTCTGTTTTTCATAAATGTTCCTCTCTCTTAAAAATATTTTCATCTGCTATCATATACTTTTTTTTTTAAATAGGAAAGTGCATCTTTCATATCTTAATTTTAATTTTACATTTTCCTGTCCTTTTTGAAAGTTTATGAAATAAATGGAAATAATATAAATTTTTTATAATTTGTCTTGCCATTTTGCAGGTATTCTTTATAATAAAAGGCAGTAATTATTTTATACTGACATATTTTTAACATATAAAACATCGAAAACATAAGGAGACAATTTATGAAAAAAGGATTCCAGAAATTTATTTGTGCAGCTTTAAGCGCTGCTTTTATGGTATCTGCCGTAAGCGCCGTTCCCAGCGCACAGGCTTTGGCAAAGGAGAGTGTCGGAAGCGGCGTGATTTTATCGGAGGACGCAATTATATTACCGGAAAACGGCACTGCCACGTTTACGGCAGCTTTGGGAGAAGGTTTTGACGCGTCAAGGCTGACCTGCGTCGTTGCCGACCCGAACGTTGCCACGGTAACGCCGATTGCCTATAACGGAAATGTCGCCGCGTTTCAGGTAAACTACGCAGGACTTGGCTCCACCGTCGCGGCAGTGGTTCACATGGACAATCCCGCGGTAGTTGCCTACACAACGATTAACGCCTCATCCGTCATTATGAATATTCCCGCAAAGCTTGGGGCGGATAAGAAGAATTACTGCGAGCTGGTAAGCTATGAATTTGTTCCGTATGATTTTACCTATGCGGATTACCAGGATTACAAGAGTACGTTGAAACTGCAGTTTAAGTGTACCTCCTATAACGATGAAGATTTCAGGAAATGGGGCTGCTACGGGTATTTCCGCGACGCGGCGGGGAATGTTGTTGGAAAGGTCAGACTGTATGCCAGTGCAATGTCTGTAGGACGAGTTTACAAAGACGAGTTTAACGTGCCTGTCAATGCGGTTAGTTTTACGCTGGAAGGGTTTTCGAACTGAAAACAAGGGCATCCAAAAAGAGTGTCAGAATTTCCTGACACTCTTTTTTCGTACCATTAATCACTACTTATCAATGGCGGCTTCTGATATAACTTCCGCTCTATCTGTTTGCGTTTTTACTGATTGCCTTCAGCAGAATTCCTGCTTTTTGCTTTTCGCACTGCGTATCAGCTCTCTTGCATTCTCGCGCACGGTATCCGTCAATTCGTCACTGCCAAGCATTCTTGCAAGCTCGTCCACTGCCTGCGACTCGCTCATTTCATGAATGTCAGTCACCGTCATATTGTCAATCACCTGTTTTGCAATCATAAAGTGCGTATCCGCCATCGCAGCAATCTGCGGCAAATGCGTGATACAGATAACCTGATGCGTCCGTGAAATCCGCCCGAGCTTTTCCGAAACCTTCCACGCCGTCTTTCCGCTGATTCCCGCGTCAATCTCGTCAAAAATCATGGTCGGTATCTTATCCCTTGAGGCAAGCACCGTCTTTAATGCCAGCATAATCCGCGACAGCTCGCCGCCGCTTGCCACATTCCCCAAACTCTTTAACGGCTCGCCCGGATTGGTCGAAATCATAAACTCCACGTCGTCATACCCCGATGCCGACAGCTCCTGCTGCCCCCGCACCTGAATCTCATACTGCACGTCAAGGAAATTTAAATCCATCAGCGCTTCCGTCATTTCCTTTGCAAGACGCTCCGCTTCCTTCGACCGGATGTCCGACGCCTTTTGGCATAAAGCATCCAGTTCTGTTAATTTTTTATCAATCTTTTCCTCAAGCCCTGCCTTATACGCATCTGCATTCTGAAGCTTTTCTATTTTTTCCGCAAGTTCTGTCTGATAGGCAAGCACATTTCCAATGCTTCCGCCATACTTTAATTTCAGACGATTCAGCGTATTTAATCGTTCCTCCGTTTCGGAAAAGATCTGCGCGTCAAACTCCATATCCGACATATACTCCGCAATGCCGCGGTTAAAGTCGTTTAAAAGCGCATCAATGTTTTCCAGCTCATCTGCAAGCACTTTTGCCTTCTCGTCATACCCTTCAACGCTTCTCAAATCACGCACGGCATGACCTACCAAATCCGCCGCCGACTGTCCGCCGCTGCCCGTAAGCTGATACGCCCTGCCTGCCGCCTCCTCAATCTGCCTGCTGTTTGACATTTTCTTAAAAAGCTGCTCAAGCTCCTCATCTTCGCCGTCCTTTAGCGCCGCCTCCTCTATTTCGTTGTACTCAAACTCCGCAAGCGAAAGCTCTTTTGCCCGCGCACCCTCGTCGGTGTCCAGTCCGCCTAACTCCTGTTTGAGCTGCATATACGCACTATAATCCGCACGCAGCGCCTCCTTTACCTGCGTCAGCGCACTGCCCGCAAACGCGTCCAAAATCTCCATATGGTTCTTTTTATATAAAAGCGACTGGTTTTCGTGCTGCCCGTGAATGTCAATCAAAAGCGCACTCACCGCCTGAACCTGTTTCACCACCGCCGTCTCGCCGCAAATTTTAAACGTACTGCGGTTTGGCGCAATCCGCCTTTGTATCACGACAAGCCCGTCGTCCTCTACAGGGATTTCAAGCGCCTTTAACGCATCCAAAAGCGCTTCGTCCTCCACCTGAAAAACCAGCTCCACAAGCGCATATTCCGCACCGGTCCGTATCAGATCCTTGTCCGCCTTTGCGCCAAGGGCAAGATTAATGGAGCCGATAATAATTGACTTACCGGCTCCCGTCTCTCCACTTAAAATATTTAATCCTTCTTTAAAATGAACCTCCGTCTCCGCAATCAGAGCGAGATTTTTCACATGTAAGCTTACTAACATGAATCCTCCATTCCTACTTACAAATCTGGACGTTTGCACAAATTTGCCAAACGAACCTGTTCGTTTTATCTCCTGTCTTTAACCCTGTATGATGGTTTCCAGCTTTTCCATCACTGCCTTCGTATCCTCAACCGTTTTAATTGCCGCCATAATGGTATCGTCACCTGCGATACACCCGACAATCTCCGGCAGCTTCATCGCATCGACCGCTGCCGCCACTGCCATTGCCATCCCCTGCACCGTCTTAATCACAAGAATATTCTGCGCCATATTCATGGAAACAAACCCGTCGCGCAGCACACGGATATACTTGTCACCCAATCCGCTGTCGTCATTAGACAAAATAATATATTTCTGCCGTCCGTTCCCCGCGGAAATCTTCGACAGCTTCAGCTCCCTGATATCCCTCGAAACCGTTGCCTGTGTCACGTCAAAGCCTTCCTGCCGCAAATAAGCCGCAAGCTCCTCCTGCGTCTCAATATCATACTTGTTTATGAGATCCACTACCACCTCATGCCGTTCCCTTTTCATCAAGAAATCCTCTCATTGCCGCATTATTAAAAAATTCGCATCTTGTTGTGCATGATATCCAAAAAGCTGACATCGCTAAGCTTGATAATCTTTGTATACTTATCAGAACGGATAATCCTGATTTTGTCTCCTTCATTGAGATTTACGGGATCCCTTCCGTCAAAGCTCGCGTCAACCTCCTGCTTTTCGCCTGGCTTATATCTTCCGATTTCGATGTCAATCACATCCTCCTCCGAAAGAATAATCGTCCTGTTATTGACAAGCGTATGGGAACACACCGGAGTCATCATAATCAGCCGTGCCCGCGGCTCCACAATCGGCCCGCCAGCAGAAAGATTGTACGCTGTTGAACCGGTCGGTGTCGATATAATCATACCGTCCGCACTGTATGTACTCAAAAGCCGCCCGTTTACATAAATATTGAAATTGATAACGTGCAAAGCGCCCTTTCTGCTGATAACAATATCGTTTAATGCCGTCTGCGGTGTCATGCTTTCCCCCGATACCACCGGAATGCCGCTAAGCATCATGCGCGACTCAATCTCATACTGACCGCCAATCAAAGCATCCAGCGCATTTTCAAGCTCCTCCCACTCGACCTCCGCAAGATAGCCGAGCGTACCCAGATTGACACCAATCATCGGGACATGGCTTCCCACGTATTCCTTTGCCGCCCGCAGCATGGTACCGTCACCGCCGAGTACAAGCATTCCTTCCACGGATTTGTCAAGCTTTTCACTTATGACGCATCCCTTTAAGTTCAGGTAATCACGGATGTGCTTCGTGCTCTCTCCCGTCGGATCCTTCAATGTATTCGTATAGATATAAAATGTTTTCATTTTTGCTCCCATATTTTGTTAATTGCTTCGCAATCACGATAAGTTCATGCCCATTCGGGCAGGCATAATGCCTAACGACAGTATAGCATAAAATTTCCCATGTATCCAGTTTTTCAGGAAATATCAAGGGTTTTATGTGCATTTTCAACAGTATTCCTTATCAGTCCGGCATAGTTTTCGTGGACATATGCCGCGGCGTCAAAATCACCTGACAGCACCTCTGTCTTGTCAATATGCATCAGATATTCAATATTTCCCTCCGGTCCCCGGATCGGCGAAAAGTCCAAATGCAGCAGACGAAAACCATTTGCAAGCGTAAATGCCAGCACCGTTTCAATCACTTCGACGTGAACTGCCGGATCCCTGACAACGCCTTTTTTTCCGACCTTTTCCCTGCCCGCCTCAAACTGCGGCTTAATCAGACAGACCATCTGCGCGTCCGGCTTCAAAATCTGATACGCGGGACCTAAAATCTTATCAAGCGAAATAAACGACACGTCCACCGACGCAAAATCCGGCGCATCGTCAATATCCCCCGGCTGTATGTATCGGAAATTCGTCCTTTCCATACAGACAACGCGCACGTCATTCCGAAGCTTCCAGTCAAGCTGTCCATGCCCCACATCAATTGAGTAAACCTTCGCCGCCCCGTTTTGCAGCATACAATCCGTAAAGCCTCCTGTCGAAGCGCCGATGTCCATACAGGTTTTCCCAGAAAGCGCCACGCCGAACTGTTCAATTGCCTTCTCTAACTTTAGTCCTCCGCGGCTGACATACTTCAGCGCATTCCCCCTTACCTCAACGGATACCTTCGTTTCGTCAAACATCGCGCCGGCTTTATCCTCCTTTTGGCCATTCACATACACTGTTCCGGACATGATAACTGCCTTCGCCTTCTCCCGCGACTGCACAAGCCCCTGCTTCACAAGCAGTACATCCAAGCGTTCCTTCATCTTCCTATAAACCGGCTCCCTTCCCTGCAAAACAAATAAATCCGTTTGTGAAATCCCCTGTTTCACACAAACTGTGTTATCCTATCCACAATCGTCTCCGCATCGATTCCCACTTCCCTGCGCAAAATCTCCACATTCCCATGCTCCACATATTCATCGGGAATTGTAATTGTTAAAAGCCTTGTATTGCTCCCGGCAGCCGAAAGATAATCGCGCACCTTCTCCCCAAAACCGCCGCTTGCCACATTCTCCTCCATCGTGACAATCAGCTCATGGTTAATGCGCACCTCATCAATCATATCCGTATCAATTGGCTTCACAAAACGCGCATTGATAATACTGCACCCAAAACCTTTCTTTGCAAGCGCACTGCGCACGCCAAGCGCTGTCTTTACCATACTGCCGACCGCAATGAGCGCCACCTGCCTGTCCTTTAAAAGCCACTCCGCCTTCCCAAAAGCAATCGGCTCCCGAAATTCCTTTAATCCGTCATATGCCTCGCCGCGCGGATACCGCAGGGCAACCGGACCGTTAAAGCGGACGGCAAATTTAAGCATATCAGACAGTTCCCACTTGTTCTTCGGCGCCATAATATGCATATTGGGGATTGATGACAGATAGGACAGGTCAAAAATCCCCTGATGCGTCTCGCCGTCGCTGCCCACAAGCCCCGCCCGGTCTATGGCAAACACCACCGGAAGGTTCTGGATGCAGACGTCATGCAGAATCTGGTCATACGCCCGCTGCAAAAAAGAGGAATAAATCGCCACCACCGGGCGCATTCCGCCCGCCGCAAGCCCCGCTGCAAACGTGACTGCGTGTTCCTCCGCAATCCCCACGTCGAAAAAGCGCTCAGGATACATGTTTTTAAAGCGTTTCAGCCCCGTCCCGTCAGGCATTGCCGCCGTAATGGCCACAATATCCGGATTCCGTCCGCCAAGCTTACACATTACCGTCGAGAACACATCCGTATAGTTGGACTTCGTTTTCGGCTTTAAGGGAAGCCCCGTCTCCACGTCAAACGGCTCCGCGCCATGAAACCTTGCGGGATGCCGCTCCGCAGGCGCAAATCCCTTGCCTTTTTGCGTAATCACATGCACGAGCACCGCGGACTTACAGCGCTTTGCCTCCCGGAAGACCTTAAGCATGGCATTCATGTCATGCCCGTCCACCGGTCCAAGATAGGTAATCCCCATATCCTCGAAAAACATTCCGGGAATGACAAGGTGCTTTACTGAGCTTTTTGCCCTCCGGATATGTTCCACAACCGTATCAAGCTTCTTGTCCATCAGGGAATTGTAGACACCCTCCTTAATATCAAGATACTTGTCCGCGGTTCTGATATTATTCAGGTATTTTGACATGCCGCCGACATTTTCCGAGATAGACATATTGTTGTCATTGAGCACAATGATAAAATTTGTTTTGATACGCGCCGCATTGTTTAACGCCTCATACGCCATTCCGCCTGTAAGCGAACCGTCCCCGATTACGGAGACAATGGTGCTGTCCTCGCCTCTTAAATCCCGCGCCTTCACAAGCCCTAAGCCTGCCGACACGGATGTGGAACTGTGCCCGGTATCAAAGCAGTCGCATTCACTCTCCTTGCGCTTGGGAAAACCGCTCATTCCGCCGTACTTGCGAAGGTGCTCAAAACCCGCGCGCCTTCCCGTCAGGATTTTGTGCGTATAGGACTGGTGCCCCACATCCCACACAATCTTATCCTTTGGCAGCGTCAGGCTCAAATGAAGCGCCATTGTAAGCTCTACCGTGCCAAGATTAGAGCCTAAATGCCCTCCCGTAACGCTGATTTTGTGGATCAGGAACTCCCTGATTTCCTCCGCCAGAAGCTCTAAATCCTCCGGCGCTACATTCTTGATATCATTTTCTTTTTCTATTCTCTCGAGTATCATGCAGCTTTTCCTGCCTCCCTATTTCAAACGCGTAATCAGGCTTTTTACCAAATCCGTCAGGAATGCATTGTGAAAACCCTGTTCCCCAAAAGCCTCCAGCAGCCCGATTGCATGATTGGACAATTCCTTTTGTTCGCGTGACGCCTCATCGATTCCCTTTAAAGTAACGTATGTTACTTTATTATTCTTTTCATCGCTGCCAATCGGCTTTCCAAGCTCCTCAAACGTGCTTGTGACATCCAAAATATCATCCTGTATCTGAAACGCAATCCCGATTTCATAAGCCGCCCGTTCAATCACTGATACCGCCCTGTCGTCCGCCCCCGCAAGCACCGCGCCTATCATCATGGATGCCTGTATCAGCGCCGCCGTCTTGTGCTCATGAATATAAAGAAGCTGTGAAAGCGTTAACGCCTTATCAGAATGCTCTGCCGCGATATCCGCGTCCTGACCGCCAATCATCCCGTTTATGCCCGCTTTATCTGCAAGAATGGAAAGCGCCCCTGCCACACGCTGCACATCCGCGCCTTCACACGAAAAGGCCTTAAGCGCCGTCTCAAATGCGTAATTTAACAGCCCGTCCCCCGCAAGGATTGCCACCGCCTCTCCGTACTGCGCCCAAGTCGTCTTTTTCCCGCGCCTGTACTCATCGTTATCCATCGCCGGAAGGTCGTCATGCACAAGAGAATACGTATGTATCATCTCGATTGCCGCCATAAACGGTTCAATGACCGTTTTGTTTCCCCCAAACAATTTATAAGTCTCCGACATCAACATCGGGCGAAGGCGCTTTCCGCCCGCATTCACGCTGTAATTCATTGCCCTGACCACATCCGATGACAGCACCTTATCATCTGGAAGATACGCGCGTAAAATCCGTTCCACCGCCTCCGTACGCTCCCTGATCTGTTCCTTTATATCAACGATATTATCCACGATATGCACCCTGCCTTTCTTCCAAGCGGATTTCTTTCCAAACCTAAAATTCCTCCAGCTTTCCGTCCTCGTTCAATTTCAGGACTTCCTTCTCAACCCTGTCAATCTTTTCATTGCAGGATGAAATGAGCTTCATCCCCTCTTTATATACCCGAAAGGACTCCTCCAGCGAAATGTCCTCCTGCTCTAATTTCGCAATTGCCGTCTCCAGCCGCTCAAAAGTCTCGTCAAGCGTCAGCTCACGCGCCATAATCCACCTCCGTAACACCCGTTGTTTTTGCATTCACAATGCCGTTCTTCACATAAATCCGGACTGCCTGTCCCGTCTTTACCTTCTGAATATCATTTATGACCTGCCCTTTGGCATCCTCCACATAAGCATACCCCTGACTAAGCTTTTCCAATGGTGAAAGCCCCTTAAGCTGTTGTGCAAGCAAAGCCATCCGGTGCCTGCTTTCCAAAATGCATTTCTCCATCAGTCCCGAAAGCTGACCCTCCAAATCCATGCAGTACGTCCGCTTTTGCTGCAACTGGCTGACAGGACTTAGGTACCGGAACCGGATTTTATGGTTTTCAAGCCTTGTCTTTTCCAGCTCCAGCCGCTTTTCCATATGGTGGTTTAAGGTACTCCCATATAATGCGATTTTTTCCATAAGCAGCCCGAAGTCATACACGGCAAGCTCTGCAGCCGCAGAAGGCGTCGGAGCCCGCAAATCTGCCACAAAATCAATGATTGTCGTGTCTGTTTCATGACCGACCGCGGAAATCAATGGAACAGTGCAGTCAAACGCCGCCTGCGCTACAATCTCCTCATTAAATGCCCACAAATCCTCAATCGAACCGCC
>DKYC01000091.1 GCA_002492295.1 Lachnospiraceae bacterium UBA7110 | reverse complement strand
ATGAATAGTCTCTTTCACAATTTTCGTCATATGCATTCTCCTATTCTTACATCGTAAGCTCATGAAAAATATCTCTTAACCGTCTCATCGTTTGTTTTCCCCCACCGTTTTGTCCACTACGAATTGAACCTGTTCCCATATTTGTCAAAATTTCTTTTCAGCATCCGCTCTGTAAGAAAAATAGAGCCGAATAGAACAATCAGTTGAACCCCGCACAATATTCCACCTAAGGTTCCTATGCTGCTCTCACTTTTTCCGATGACAAAAAGCATAAAAAAAGTGGATAGCACAAACAAAGCTGCTCCGCAAATATACCATATTTTTCCACAGCATTTATGCGCAAACTCCCATGTTTCCTTATTTTTCATAGACATTGTTGTCCGATATCCATATACCATATTGATTTCCTTTGGTGGTTTTCGTATAAACCTTCTGCCAAAACCAATCATCATCACCGGAATGAGCAAATCCATTAGAACCATAAATATCCAAAAAACCATAACAATCTCCATTCTTACCGCGTAAAAAATTTATTTTACACTATATCCTTCCATGTGAATCCCAATTATTCTGCCCGATACTTTTCAAGCTTACGTTCCTTTTGGCAAACGCCTTTTCCCTTTACAGGGAAAATCAAGCTTATTTTTCTATCAGAATACTTTCCCCGTCATCGGGAACCAGTAAATTTCCGAAAAAGAACTGTTCTCCCTCTTCCAGATATCGTTTTTTCCGTTCCTCTATATGACTGTCCTCCGTATGCATTAAGACCAGATTTTTTACCTTGTTTTCTTCCGCCATTTCGCAGACATCTTTTACCGTACTATGGTGTTTTTCGTAAGGTTTGAATTTTTCACGCTCGGAATACAGGCAGAACGCCTCATGCAGTAAATACCTGCACCCCATCGCTTTGTCATAAAATTTCTTTTTTAACGGCTCGTCCCCACAAAAGAGAATGCGTTCCTCTTTTATTTCAAAACCGTACTGTTCAAGCTTCGTTGATTGAATATCAAAAAAGGTGATGTTTCTATGAAGAATTGTATGGGAATCTCCATCCTGCAATTCTATAAAGATAATTTTATTTCCAAACAGTCTGATAATTTTAGGCATCAGGACAATCCTGCAGATTGTCTGCAAATGTTCTGCCACTTCTTTGCTTGCATAAATTTTAAAATTTTCTTTATATTTCTCCTGAAGCATTTGTTGACCAATCATTCTGATTACCCATACAGCACCTAAGATGTGGTCGGAGTGCGCATGGGTGATAAACATATCATGAATTTGTGTCAATCCGATTCCCTGTTCCTCCAATATCCGGAGAATTTGGTTTCCGCCTCCTGCATCCACCAAAAAACATTGGTCATTCTCCCTTAGCACAAAACAAGTATTGTAACATTTTGTTACAGTTGCATGACCTGTTCCAAGCATTGTAACATATAAATTATTATCCGTCATCGTAAAACCGCACTCCTTTATTTTCATCTGGACGCCCGTATGCATCAAACGCCGACTCGCTTTGCGAGCCGTCTTATTGAATAAAAAGCATTCGGAATATGTCTTTCCAAATGCTTTCATAAACAAGCTGTTATATTTTCTGCTATACCTTGATAGAAAAGCCTTCATAAATCCCAACCGGTATCTCTTCGCCAAAGGAGTATTCGTCCATTGTTTCCTTTTCAAACCGATATACTGTAACCATCTCCTTTGCAGGATCAACAATCCAATATTCCCTAACGCCTGCCGTTCGATATTGAAACAGCTTCGTGAAATAATCCATCGGCTTGTTCCCGGGTGAAACAATCTCAACAATCCAATCCGGAGCGCCGTGACACCCTTTATCGTCCAGTTTTGAAGCATCACAAATGACAGAAATATCCGGTTCTATATAATTGATATCATCATCGTATAAGAAAACAGCAAACGGCGCGATATTAATCTCACAATTTCCATTTTGGGAATCAATATAATCGGCAATCTTTCTGCTTAATGAAAACAATATCCGCTGATGTGTCCTGCTTGGGGGCGCCATATAATAAATCTTTCCGTCAATCAACTCGGCTCGTTCACCATCAGGCAGGGCATAAATATCGTCTATTGTATAACCGCCTTCTTTTCTCAGTGCATCCATAATTTCTACCCCTCCACGTTTAATACTATTATATCCTGCAATCTATGGAAACACAATCAAATTCTTATATACTAAGTCAATGCGCAAAATCAATAACTACTCATCGGATTAAAGTCAAACTGTACGCTGTCGCTGTTCCACTGTTTCCCGTTCACCAACTGCTCTAACACATCCTTAACCGCCACCAGCACTTCATAGTCTCGATGCTTTACGTAAAATACAAACCGATACACATCATTAATCTTCCCAACGCTCGCGCTCGACGGCCCAATCACCGCAGGCTTTTCCTGCGCAAACCGACTTCTCGCGCAATCCACAAGCTCCCTTGCGTGTTCCGCGCCCACGAGCTCGTCGGCTGCCGTCACAAGCACCGCCATCATATGCGCAGCAGGCGGATACAGCATCAAATCCCGATAGGAAATCTCCTCGTCAAAAAAGCCCTCATAATCCTGATTTGCCGCATGGACAATCGTATAGTGCTCCGGCTGATACGTCTGTATCACCACCTCGCCCGCAAGCGTACCTCTGCCCGCACGTCCCGCCGCCTGCGTCAGAAGCTGGAACGTGCGTTCTCCTGCTCTGAAATCATTTGCGTGCAGCGACATATCCGCGGCAAGAATCCCCACAAGCGTCACCTTCGCAAAATCATGCCCCTTTACAATCATCTGCGTTCCGACAAGAATATCCGCCTCCTCGTTCGCAAACGCGGACAGCAGTTTTTCATAGCTGTCCTTCGTCCGCGTCGTGTCCGCGTCCATGCGCAGCACACGCGCACTTGGAAATTCCTTGTGCAAAAGCTCCTCAATCTGCTGCGTTCCCGCGCGAAACCCCAAGATATATTTTGAGCCGCACTTTGGACAAAGCGTCACGTTCGGCGTCTCATAACCGCAGTAATGGCACACAAGTCTGCTCGTTTTCTTATACCGGTCCGTATGCTCCGAAAGCGACACGTCGCAGTGCGGACACTTCATCACATGACCGCACGCACGGCACGACACAAAGCCTGCATACCCTCTTCGATTCAAAAAAAGCATTGTCTGCTCACCCTTTTTCAACCGGTCATCAATCAATGCAGAAAGCCGCCTGCTGAAAATCGAACGGTTTCCCTCTTTCAACTCGACGCGCAAATCCTCCACATAAACCCGCGGCAGCGCGCCGCCCGCAAGCCGTTCCTTTAGCGTAAAAAGGCGAATCTCTCCCTGCTTTGCCCTATAATAAGTCTCCACCGACGGCGTCGCAGAACCAAGCACCAGACTTGCACCCTTCATGCGGCAAAGCTCTCCGGCAACTTCCCTTGCATGATATTTCGGCATCGTTTCGCTCTTGTAGCTGCTCTCATGCTCCTCGTCGATAATCACAAGACCAAGCCGTTCAAACGGCGTAAAAAGCGCAGAACGCGGACCAATGATAATGTCAATCTCGCCCCGCCTTGCCCGCTCGCACTGGTCGGAGCGCTCGCCTGCCGAAAGCCGGGAATTCATCACGGAAACGCGCTCGCCAAACCGCTGGTAAAAACGAATCAGCGTCTGATACGTCAGCGCAATCTCGGGAATCAGCATCACTGCCTGCTTTCCCATACGAATAACAGACTCAATTAACGCCATGTAGACCTCTGTCTTTCCGCTCCCCGTCACGCCGTGGATTAAATACGTGCCGCGTAGTCCACGCTCATATTCTCCCATGATCCCCGCAACAATCGCATGCTGATTTGGGGAAAGCTCCTTTTTGCCCTGATTCTGCCACCCGCCCGAGACCGCGGCTGGCAGAGGATTTCGGTATGTATCAGACGCCTCGACACGGACAAGTCCTGCTTTTACCAAGGATTGGATTGTCTGCGGCGCAATCCCCAGCTTTCCCGTGACAAGCGTATACGGCAAAACAGGTTGCATGCCCAATTCCCGCATAAGTCTTGCTTTTGCCGTCTGATGCTTTACCTCAAAATCGCATACGTACATTTTCGCCGTTTCGGCATCAACAAGACAGTGCAGGGTGCGCTTTACAACCTGTTTCATTTTCTGTTTTACGGGCAGAACGGTTTTCAGCGCGGAAATCATGGTTGCGCCGTAGTTTTTCTTAATCCACCACGCAAGCCTGATTGCGTCGCTCTCTGCCGTCACTGCCCCCTCGATAACCGCCTCAATACTTTTTAATTTTGCAATCTCATATTCCGCTTTATCGGTAATTTCCATGACATAGCCCCTGATGCGCTTGTTTCCCATGCCAAACGGGATTGTCACTGCTGTGCCGACCTCTATTTTGCCTTGCAGCGCATCGGGGATTTTATACTGAAAGGTGCGGTCCACCTTCTCATGTGATATGTCTACAATTATATTTGCAAATCTGCCTGTCATCAATTTTGTTTCCAACCTATTTCTTTTAGTATCTCATCAATCAAAACGCGCTCATCCATTGGGTATTTAACGCCCTTAATCTCCTGATAATCCTCATGCCCCTTTCCGGCAAGCACAATGATATCGCCTTTCTGCCCGTGCGTAATCGCATATTTGATTGCTTCTTTCCTATCGCAAATCTCAATATATTTCCCGTCCGTTTTCCCGATTCCCGTCTTAATATCATCGATAATATCCTGCGGCTCCTCAAAGCGCGGGTTGTCGGACGTGATAATCGTCAAATCCGCAAGCTTTCCGCTGACCTCGCCCATTTCATAGCGCCGCAGCTTCGAGCGGTTTCCGCCGCATCCGAAAAGACATACAAGGCGGTTCGGATTGTATTCCTTTAAGGTCGTCAAAAGGCTCTCTAACGCCATCGCATTGTGCGCGTAATCAATCATCAGCGTAAAGTCGTCGGACACCTTGACCATTTCAATCCTGCCCTTTACCTTTGCACCCAGAAGCGCCTTTTTGATGTTCTCCTCGTTCACGCCGAAATGCCTGCAAATCGCAATCGCCGTGAGCGCGTTGTACGCACTGAACTTGCCGGGAATGTCCGTTTCAATCTCCATATTCAAAAGTCCCGACACTTTAAAGTCAATTCCCAAAAATCCTGCGCCTGTCACAAGCTTTAAGTCGCTTGCACGCAAATCCGCCTGCTCGTCAAAACCATACGTCTCCAACGCGCAAGTGTGATTTTTTACAATCTTTTCCCAATGCTGGTCGTCACGATTTACAATGCCCACCTTGCACTGTTTGAAAAGCATCGCCTTGCAGTCAAGGTATTCGTCAAAGTCCGCGTGCTCATTCGGTCCGATATGGTCCGGCTCAATATTTGTGAAAATCCCATAGTCAAATGTAAAGCCTTGTGTCCTGTGCAGTTTAAAGCCCTGTGACGATGCTTCAATCACCACTGCGTCACAGCCGATATCCTTCATTTCCTTAAAATACTGCTGCAATATAAATGATTCGGGCGTTGTGTTGGACGCGGGGATAACCTTATCGCCGATAATGGTTTCAATGGTTCCCACAAGTCCTACCTTATAGCCTGCATTTTCGAGAATGTATTTGACAAGATAAGTCGTCGTTGTCTTTCCCTTTGTTCCGGTCACGCCGATGATTTTCATGCTGTCCGCAGGATTCCCGAAATAATTTGCGGAAATAAACGCCATCGCGTATCTTGTGTCCGCTACCTTGATAACCGTAACCGCCGTATCATGCGGCAGCTCCACATCCTTGCTCACCACAAGCACCGCCGCACCATCCGAAACCGCCTGCGCCGCCGCGCTGTGCCCGTCAAAGTTTGCGCCCACAATACAGATAAAAAGGCAGTCCTTTGTGATTTTTCTCGAATCGTTTACCACCTCGGAAATCATCGTGTCCGTACTGCCGCTTGTGCATTCGTAATCAAAGCCCTTTAATAAGTCTTTACATTTTAACATCGCCATTTGCCTCGCTTTTTACTTATTCAACCAATCCCTTTTCATGTCACTGCTATTCAATACTTATTTCTTTAAAGTCAATTTCAAAATCTTCATAGATTCCAGCTTTTATTTTATCTGTAAAAGAATATTGTTCGTAAGTATCATATTCAAAATTGTAAACCATTATCAACTGTTTCATTGGATCAACAATCCAATATTCCCGCACTCCTGCCGTGCCATATTTTAATAGCTTCTTGTTGTAATCCATTGGACGGCTGGACGGCGAAACGATTTCAATGATCCAATCCGGCGCACCCTTGCAGCCCTCGTCTGTAAGTTTGTCTTTATCACAAATAACAGAAATATCGGGTTCAAGATAGATTTCATTGTTCTCATATAAGAAGACTGCAAATGGAGAAGGATACACTTCACAATCTCCGTTTTTGTCTTGAATATAATTAAAAATGCTATTTGATAATGTCATAACAAATTTTTGATGGATTCTGCTAGGCGCTGCCATCATATATAATTCACCGTCAATCAGTTCTGCCCTTTGTCCATCCGGTAAATTATATATATCCTCAATTGTGTAATGGTTTAATTGTTTTGCTGCTGCATTCATTTGATCACCATCCTTTTCTATATTATATGGTGTGTAAATTACGATTGCAAGTTATTTTCATATGCTCACCCCTTTTCCAGTGAAAGGGAATCGTAACAGCGTACATTCCTGCTCAGTCAAGAAAAACGGATGCCATGCACCCGCTTTTCCTGTTTATATTCCACTATTTACAAATGCCTTCCAACAGAATCATCATAATGACGCTTTACTTCAAGCCGGTTAATCTCCCTTGCAAGCGTTGCCTGCGCGGAGCGGTATTCCTGAAAACTGCGTTTCTGCAAAATCGCCTCTTTCGCCTCGTCCGCCGCCCTCTTTGCGCGGTTGGCGTCAATCTCCTCCGGACGTTCCGCCGTGTCGACCAGCACAAGCACCTCATTGTTTTCTACTTTTACAAGACCTGCGGATACTGCCGCAAGCTGCTCTTTGCCATCCGGCGTCCGATAAGAAAGCTCCCCCGGTACCACTGCGCTGATCATATTGCTGTGATGTGCAAGGATTCCGTACTGTCCGTGTATAGTGGGAACAATCAGATACTCACACGGACCTTCGTACAGGACATTATCCGCTGCCAAAATAGAAACCTGAAACGAACTCATGCAATTGCTTCCTGCCTTATCTGTTCTGCTTTTTTCACCACATCGTCAATGGTTCCCACATTGTAGAATGCAGCCTCCGGATATGCATCCATCTCTCCGCTTATAATAGCCTTAAAGCCACGGATTGTCTCGCTAAGCGGTACATAAATGCCGGGAATCCCGGTAAATTTCTCTGCCACGTGCGTCGGCTGTGCCAAAAACCTTTGGATTTTCCGCGCACGCGTAACCGTCTGTTTGTCCTCGTCACTCAGCTCATCCATACCAAGAATCGCAATAATATCCTGCAATTCATTATACTTCTGCAAAATCTCCTGTACTGCCCTTGCAACCTCGTAGTGCTCCTCGCCCACAATATCCGCCTCCAAAATGCGCGAGGTTGAAGCCAGCGGGTCAACCGCCGGATAGATACCCTGCTCCGCAATTTTACGGTTCAATACGGTCGTCGCGTCCAAGTGCGTAAACGTTGTCGCCGGAGCCGGGTCCGTCAAATCATCCGCAGGCACATAGACCGCCTGCACCGAGGTTACGGAGCCGCTTTTGGTCGAGGTAATCCGTTCCTGTAAAGCGCCCATTTCCCCGGCAAGCGTCGGCTGGTAACCTACCGCGGAGGGCATTCTGCCAAGCAGCGTGGAAACCTCGCTTCCTGCCTGCACAAAGCGGAAAATATTATCAATAAACAAAAGGACATCTTTATGCTCCTCGTCCCGGAAATATTCCGCCATTGTAAGACCGGAAAGCGCCACACGCATACGCACACCCGGGGATTCGTTCATTTGTCCGAACACAAGCGCCGTTTTATCCGCAACGCCGCTCTCCTGCATTTCCGTCCATAAATCATTTCCCTCGCGGCTGCGTTCGCCCACTCCCGTAAAAATCGAGTATCCGCCATGCTCCATTGCGACGTTATGAATCAATTCCTGTATCAAAACCGTTTTCCCAACGCCGGCACCGCCAAACAGACCGATTTTGCCGCCCTTCGGGTACGGCTCCAACAAGTCAATTACCTTTATTCCTGTTTCCAGTATTTCCACGACCGGACGCTGTTCTTCAAATTTCGGCGGTTTTCTGTGGATTTCCCACCATTTCTCCTGCGCCGGAACCGGAGGCTTTCCATCAATCGGCTGTCCGAGCACATTGAACATTCTTCCAAGCGTGCAGACGCCGACCGGAACCCGTATGCCATGTCCGTCTGCCTTGACTTCCATTCCCCTCGAAAGGTCCTCGCTTTCCGCCAGCATAATGCAGCGCACCGTATCCCTGCCGATGTGCTGCGCAACCTCCATTACCCGTTCCTTTCCGTTAACCGATACGGTCAACGCCTCTTTAATTCTGGGCAGATGCCCCTGTTCAAATTCGCAGTCAATAACCGGTCCTGATATTTCCACAATTTTCCCTGTCGTCATGAATGTTCAACCTCCTCTAACGTTACTGTTCACTCCGTTCCAGTAACAGGCAAAAACCCATGCAAAAATTGCAAAACGAACTTCGTTCGTCGCGCAAATGGATTTTTGCTTGCAGCCACTACGTTTTCGTACGTGGCTTGTAAAGCCATAATTAGCAGTAAATGCTAAGTCCTGTGTGAACAGTAATCCTCTAACTGCCTTTTTAAACGTTTCCTTTTCTGTGCCTTTGCACCGGCTGAGACTTCCGTAATTTCCTGTGTAATCGCCGCCTGCCTGACATGGTTGTACTGAATGGACAGCTCATGCAAAATTTTTTCCGCATTTTGGTTCGCCGCATTCATCGCCGCCATTCTTGCATTCTGCTCACTGCAGAAGCTGTCAACCAAAGCGCTGTAAATAAAGCCGGAAACGTAGCTGTGCATTGCGTTATCCAACACTAACTGTATCGAAGGGAAAAACTCAAAAGGCGATGTGACTGCTTTCTCCTCCGCGTTGGAAACAAACTGTTTTCTGTGAAACGGCAGGATTCTTGTGCATTTTGCTTCTCCTTCCAAATTTCCCTTTAAGTCCGTATAAATGACAAATATCTTATCTACTTCATGCCGGTCAAACAGTTCCAGTAAAATCGCGCTGATTTCCCTTGCCCTGCTTAAAGTCGGATTCTGCGCCGTATAGAGAAAACTGCGTTCCACGGGAATATTGTGTTTGCGAAAATACTGTCTCCCGTATTCTCCGACGACAAACAGTTTTGTATCCGGATGTTCCAAAAGCTGCTGCTGCGCCCGTTTGATTGCATTTTGGTTGTATGGTCCCGCAAGTCCCTTGTCCGCCGTAATGACAAGACAGGCGTACGTACGGTCGAGAAGATGGCTGCCATCCGCCGGATAAAAATATTTGCTTTCCACGTCGCCTGCCGTACGGAAAATACGCTTGATTTCCGCCTGCACGGCAGTAAAATACGGTCTCGTCCGGTCCAGCTCATTTTTCGCCTTCCGCATTTTCGTAGAGGCAATCAGATACATCGCATTTGTGATTTTCTGCGTATCCCTAATGCTGCGCATCCGCAGCTTGATTTCTTTGGCATTCGTCATCACAAACCACCCCTTATCCTACATTTTTACCGTATTTCGGTACTGTTTTGCCGCGCCGAGAATCCGTTCCACGTTTTCATCCGTAAGGACCTCGCTTTTTTCGATTTCCACGCAAACGTCGGGAAGCTGTTCCTGTACATACGCGGTCAGTCCTTTTCCAAATTCGGGAATTTTTTGGAGGGGAACCGTCTGCATCACATGATGGAGCGCCGCAACCAAAAGAATCACCTGCTCTACCTGCTTGAGCGGGTGGTATTGTGCCTGTTTTAAAAGCGCCATCAACCCTTGCCCGAAAATAAGCTGGCTCTTTGTCACATCATCTAAATCACCGGAAAACTGCGTAAACACCTGCATCTCCCGATATTGTGCCAGTTCCAGACGGATGTCTCCCGCCGCTTTTTTCATTGCCTTTGTCTGCGCGTCTCCACCGACACGCGATACCGACAAGCCAACATTAACTGCCGGTCTTTGTCCCTCAAAGAAAAGAGCGCTTTCCAAAAAAATCTGCCCGTCCGTAATCGAAATAATGTTCGTCGGAATATAGGCGGACACGTCTCCTGCCTGTGTTTCCACAATCGGAAGCGCCGTCATACTGCCGCCGCCAAGCTCCTCTGACAGATGCGCAGAGCGCTCCAAAAGGCGGGAATGCAGATAAAATACATCACCCGGGTATGCTTCACGCCCCGGAGAACGTTCCAGCAGCAGGCTAAGCGCACGGTAAGCAATCGCATGTTTGGAAAGGTCATCGTACACAATCAGCACGTCTTTTCCCTTTGCCATAAAGTATTCTCCCAAAGCGCATCCTGCATATGGCGCAATATACTGCAAGGGCGCCGTATCACTTGCCGTCGCGTTTACGATAATCGTATAACTAAGCGCGTCCTTTCTGCGCAAGGTTTCCACAAGCTGCGCCACGGAGGACGCCTTTTGCCCAATCGCTACATAAATGCAGACAACATCTTTTCCTTTTTGGTTTAAAATCGTGTCTAATGCAATTGCTGTCTTTCCGGTCTGACGGTCTCCGATAATCAGCTCCCGCTGTCCCCTGCCAATCGGAAACATCGCGTCAATCGCCAAAAGTCCCGTTTCCATTGGACGGTTCACCGGTTGTCTGTCGATGATTCCGGGGGCAGGCGTTTCCACGGGGCGGTACCCCTCCTCATGGATTTTGCCGCAGCCGTCAATCGGATTGCCAAGCGCATCAATCACGCGTCCCATAAATTCATCGCCGACCGGAACGCCTGCTGTTTTCCCTGTCCGCTTTACGGTGCTTCCCTCACAGATATCCTGCTCGTCGCCAAAGAGAATGCAGCCGATTTCCTTACGTTTCAAATCCTGCACCATGCCGCGGATGCCATTTGAAAATATCAGGATTTCACCGTATGTCGCATCTTCCAAACCGCCGACGGTTGCAATCCCGTCCCCGACTGTCAAAACGGTTCCGTACTCCTGCTCCATGTCGGACGGCGTCCAGTTTTTTACCGCCTCCTGCATCAAGGGGATGATATCGCCTTCCTGTGCGGCTAGTCCTGTCCATATCTTTTTGAGCTGCTCAAGCTGCTCATCCAAAATCTGTTCATTCATGAGATACAGCCTCCCCATGAAGCATCTTTACGGTCGCCGCCATTGCAAGCCCTACGATTTCCTCCTTTGCATCCTGAAGGATTTTTTCTTTCTCGTGTTCTGCCTGCTTTTGCGCCTGTTCCAAAATCTGTTCTTTTTGTTTATTGGCATCGTCTATAATCATTTTTGCCGTTTTTTCAGCGTCCCTTGCCGCCTGTTCCTTCTTGCGGTTTGCTTCCAAATCGACGCTTTCCAAGCGGTTTTTGTACTCCTGTTCCTGCGCTTTTGCCTGCTCTATTTTATCTGCCGCTTCTTTTTCCAAACCCTGATAATAGGCAATTCTTTGGTCCATGAAGTCTTTTACCGGTTTGTACAGCAGAAAATATAATCCGCCTGCCAAAATCACAAAATTAAACAAATGAAGCAAAATCTGCTGCCAGTCTATATTTAATGGGATGTTCATACCAGCCGCCCCCTTATAATACGAATATAATCAAAATCGCAACAATTAACGCATAAATGATTGCAGTCTCAATAAATACAAGACCAAGCATTAAGCTGGTACGGATTTTTCCTTCCGCCTCCGGCTGTCTTGAGATGCCTTCAGAGGACTTTGCAATCGCCCAGCCCATGCCGATTGCTCCCGCAGCCGCGGCTAGTCCCACGCATATCGCGGCGGCGAGCGCTTTGCTTCCGGTAGAAGATGCCGCATTTTCCACCAACTGTGCCGCTGCGGCTCCTGATGTATCTGTCTCGGCGGCAAATACCGGAACGGAAAATGCCATAAGCGCCATAATTAACAATATCATTGCAGAAATCTTTTTTATCATTGCCTTCATTATTCATAACCTCCATTTCAGGTCAATGCCTGTTTTTTATTTTTTTCTTTTTTTCATGCGGTTCCGATACTTCACCGTAAAACAGTGCTGTAAGCATTGTCAGGACGTATGTTTGTATCAGTGCATGAAGCAGTGTAAATAGAATGCCGACTACAACGGGAAGGATGAAGCTGAGTTGAATGTAGTAATAGACCAGCTCTGTCACCAAAAGCCCGCTGAGCAATGCGCCAAAGAGACGAAAGCTCATGGAAATCGGCAGCGAAAAATCTTTTAGCGTGCTTCCGACTCCGCGAAGACCATTTCCGGCAATTCCGCCCGATAAAATCACAAGATAAGACAGGCAGCCAAGTGAAATTGCCGCATTGATGTCTGATAATGGTGCCGGCAGAGCAATCGGCATTCCCTTTGTTGTAACGCACTGTACTCCAAACAGCTCAAACAGCGTTCCGATAAAAATGTAAACGCCTGCCGCAAAAACATATGCACCGAGAAATCCATTCCGGTGCGGACTGTTTGACTTTGCAAGATTGTCGAAATACCCAACCATTTGTTCTAGTAAAAGTTGGAATTTGCCGGGAACATACCGGAATTTCGGAATGACAAAAATACGGATACAGGCCGCAATCACCAGCACAACCGCTGTCACGGTATAGGCGGAAATCAGTGCCGGATTGACATCCTTGATTCCAAACAGACTGATTTTGTTTGATTCATGCAGTACGGCATCCCTCATGACTTCCTTGATGGATTCTTTTTCCACTGCCGTCCCGCCAAAAAGCAGTCCGCAGACAAGTAAGGCAAGCACAATGCAAAGCCATATGACAAGTCCTGTTACACGTTTCCTTTTGCTCATACACAACGCCTCCTTTCTTAATTATAATATCCCCTTCGCCATCAGATAAAACGAAGAACCATTTATAGCCTTAATCGGAAAATGCCCAACAGACATTTCTGCCTGCCGGGCGCTTAACCCTATTCATTATAGTCTTTGATTTTACGTTTTTCAAGTATTTTTTCCATTTGAAGCCATATCCGTAAAATAACATAAAATTTGCAATTTATACGATTTTTGATATAATTTTATTGAAACCTGTCAAATACATGGTTACAAAAGCAGTAGACAAGGAGAAAACGATTATGATTGCAATGCCGCTGCCGTTCCGTTTTTTTATAGGATTTATGTTTCAGATTGTGCCGTTTACGGTGCTGTGCGCATTCCCGTTTACACGGTATTTCCGGTATTCGTTTCGAAAAACGGTTCTGATTACCGCAGCGCTCATCTTTGGAACATTAACGATTTATACCTTTATCTGCACATATATTACGTTTCTGCCAATGTCCAATCTGTTACGCACACAAATTGCTAATATCGTTGCTTTATGCTGTCTTGTCGTATGCGCTTTTTGGTATTTTCATGCCGTCAAAACAACCTTTGCAAAAAAAATTTTTATGTTCTCTTTCACGCTGACCAGCGCGCTGCTGACGGCATCCATATACAGTTGTATCGACAATAATCTGCCTTATGCTGCAGACTGGCCCCTATATACCGGCTACTCCCTTGTGTGCGAGTTGATTATCCATGCAGTTGTCGTACCCTTGCTTTGTCTGTTTTTGAAATATTTTTATATGCCTGCAGAAAACGGGATTAGCGCAAAGGAAAACGGGTATCTTGCCTGTCTGTCTCTGTTTTTGGCTGTCCTGCTTTATCTGCTCCTAACCTATATTAGTTTTAACTATCTGTCGCATAATCTGCCTGCACTTTTGCTCTATCTTACGCTGTTTTTGGTTATCTTTATCCTGTACGGCGTGATGTTTCAAATGTACCGGTTGGCACAGCAGCGTCACATGGCGCACGAGCAGTATCTGCAGACAATATATCAAATGGATATCCGCGACGAGCAGTACCGCAGAATTTATGACGGCGTGGAGCAAAGCAGAAAGCTGCGCCACAACCTTAAGCACCACCTGCTTATCCTGCAGGGATTTTTGGATAGCGGAGAAACAGACAAGGCGAGGGAATATTTGGCACAGTATTTTCAGCAGACAGACGATGGAAGCATGCCACAGATATGTTCCAATCCCGTAGTCAATATGCTCATAAGCCACTATGCCTCCATTGCAAAGGAGCGTGGTATTGTCTTTTTGCCCCATATCAACATTCCTGATAAGCTGTCTGTACAAAATACGGACCTCTCCGTTCTGCTTGGAAATCTGCTTGAAAATGCCATTGAAGCAACGGACGGTGCCTCCGGTGAGAACTGCATTTTCCTGAATATGCACTGTCCTGGGAAAATGCTCCTGATCTCCCTGGAGAACGGGTTTGATGGATTTGTAAAGAAAGAAGGCGCACGCTACCATTCCACCAAACAGGGGCATAGAGGACTCGGAATAAAAAGTATTGCGGAAATTGCACAAAAATATGACGGAGAGGCGGAATTTTCCCATGAGGGCAGAATATTCCACGCATCCGTCATCCTGAACAACGCAGTCCGTTGAAATTTCTTATTATGATAAATTATTAATTCTTATCAATTATTTACCACCGTATAGAAGGGTTCGGTCCCCAAAATAATAGTCAAAATACTTTTCCCGTAAATCCTTATAGGTACCTCTTGGCAAATAGATTTCCTTCCCGTTATCCAGCAGCAGCATTTGCATATCCAGCCGCTCGATATGATTCATGTTAACAATATAGGATACGCCGAGTTTTATGAAATCCTTATGCATGCACAGCCTTTCCCAAAGCCTTGTCATTGTCATGCGCAGCAGAAGACAGTCCCCCTGTTTCAAACAGATATACTGCTCCTTGCGCTGCGCCTCGCAATAGATAATATCGTCCAGCGCGAGTCTGCGGACATGATTGTCCGTTTCAAAAAGGACATAATCCGGCTGCCTTTGTGCAAGGCTTTCCAAAACATTGTCAAGCACCCCAAACAGCTCCTTTTCGCAGACAGGTTTCACCAAATACGATGCCGCCTCCACACCAAACGCCTCCAACGCATACTCCTTTGACACTGTAAGAAAAATTATTTTTCCGTTATAGCCCATATTGCGCAGTTCCTTTGCTGCCGTCAGACCCGAGTCCTCTGCCAAAAAAATATCCAGCATCAGAACATCCGGCTGGTACTCCTGCGTTTCCACTGCCGCAAGCAGCTCCTTCGCATTTTGGAAACGCCGGATGGAAAATGTCCTGTCCGGAATCAGCTGGCAATACGTGTGCAGCATTTGTCCTACTTGCTCCAAGTCCCTTTCCTCATCATCGCAGATTGCAATTTGATACGTCTGAAACATATACAACACCCTTTTTGATTTTCTATTTTGGTTTTCCTTTCCACAGGCAAAGAGTCCGTTTATCATATTCGTACGAAAATACGGATATCGGATCAGGCGCTTGTGCAATGTCATATTTTATTTTCATTATATATAATAATCAATTAATTTTTACATTTTAGGT
>DKYC01000068.1 GCA_002492295.1 Lachnospiraceae bacterium UBA7110 | reverse complement strand
ACCTAAACCTTCTACTGGATTTGGTTTTATAAACCATGTACTGCCCGACTGCAAATTAGTTTGATTATATTCTTTTATCCTAATTGCGCCTGTTGCCTTATTGATGTGAAATTGAACTGTTCTTATAACTCCAATATCGGATTCTGATATTGAAAGTGAACCGTTAATAGAATCATACGTATTATCGTACCAGTTTTTAACTGTAACGGGGATTCTATTCCAAATTATTATCGGGATAAAATATATACAGTTTCTAGCATCATATTCAGGTGTGTATTCTTTATCCAACTCGTAGGTACTTACAGGCAGTATTGTTACCATACTCATTTTATCCGTTAATTTGCTAAATATCTGAGCAAACTTAATTTTTGTTATTAATCTTATATTGGAAATAATAAATATAATTATTCTACTTTTGCAATCATGCACATTAAATTCTATTGTGTCACCTTTTAAAAAAATCTGATAATGAGAATCGAACTCATAATAAACACCATCTGTTTATCAGTATAATATTAACATAAAAAGTATCATACATGCAAGATACTCCTTTCTTGCATATTTTCTACCATCTAAATATTAGGTAGTCAAAGGTAGTCAAGTTAAAATCGCTGAAACCCTTGATTTTACTGACTTTTTGGCACTTTAGTCAGGGGTTCGAGTCCCCCTATCTCCATTCTTAAACCTAAAATGCCGAAAAGCTTTCGTTTTAATAGCTTTCCGGCATTTTTACACTTATTTTCTCCTTGTCCGACAATACATAAGTATCATCCGATTGTACCGGTAGGATTTACATTCATCCTATAAAAGCATTCTCTACTCCTCCAGCCTGACGCTCTCCCCCTGCTTTAGCTCCTTCGACGAAAAAATGACAATCTGCGTATCCGCCCCAACCGCCGCGCCCTCTATCGCGGCATAGCGGTCGTTCTTATCCGCAACGTTCACCTTGAGCCGTTCCACGTAATACTCCTTTCCCAAAATCCCCGTCTTTTCATTCACCGTAAACAGATAGTACACTTCATTCACATCCAAAAGCGCGTCAATCGGAACCGTGTTCGGATACATCTCGCCCTGAACCGTACGCTTTGCCACACCGTATGAGCCAATCGGTGCTTTCGCGTCGCCAAGCCTACACGTCACATCATAACCGCCCGCCGTATTCTCCACAATGTAATCTGCCGTCACCGTCATGTTTTTATGCTCCGTGGAATTTAAAGTCAGCTCAACGCTGTCGCCAAGCTGCACGTATTTACTCTGCTCCTTTGTGATACCAAAGCGGAACAGATACTCTGATTCCATATCGGCAATCAGCACCGCAGCCGTGTCACCCGTGCGCTGTCCGACCGCGACAAAAACGTCCGAAACATACCCGTCCATCTTTGCCGTCACGCAGCCCTTGCTGCTCTTTACATCATTCAAATCCGCAATCTCTGCCTGCAGTGCGGCGATATCCATATTGTAAATTCCAATCGTCGCATCCGCACCAGCCGTCACCTCCGCGCTTGCCACATCGCGCCGCTTTTGGCGCAGCGTGCTCTCCCGCGCCATTTTCGCGTCCTCCAGCGCATGCTTTGCCGTCTGCACTGCGTCCTCCAGACTCGACTTCGTCTGCTGCCACGCGTCATATTCGCTCTCCTCCGCCGAATAATCCGGCTGCAGAACGGGATTGCGCTGCAGCGCGGTCAGCTCTGCCTTACACGCCTCCAGCTCCTGCTCCTTTTTTTCAAGCTGTGCCTTCTTGTCTGCCACATCCGTGCCTGTTTCCGCGCGCCCCTTATCTGCGTCCGTGCTTTCCTGCATATCCTCTGTTTCTTTCGATTGTTCATCCGTTAAATCCTCCTGAAGCAATCCCTCCTCATTCTCCGCCTGCACATCCGCGCCTGACGCATCCGCAATCTCATCTCTCAGGCGCTGGATTTCCTTTTCAAGCTCCGCAATTCTATCCTCTAACGCATAGCAGTTCTTCTTCCAGTCATTATACTTTTCCCACGCTTTTTTACGGGAGGCGCCCGACGTATGCGGCGCACTCGTATCCAAATGCTTATTCAAATCATTCTCCGCATCCAAAAGCGCACTCTGTGCGCGGTCCACTGCAAGCTGCGTCTCCTTATCCGCGTTGTCGTAATCCTCGTTCGCCCACAAACGCGCAATCTCCCTTTTCTGCGCATCCAAAACTTCATTAAACTGCGCCGTTCCAAGCTGCAGCTCCAGCCGCGCTATCTGCTCCTTTCTGTCCTCAATCAGTTCCTCCAAATCACGCAAATCCACTGTAAAAAGCACATCGCCTGCTTTTACCGCATCGCCCTTCTGCACCGGAATGCGCTCTACGCGAAGCCCCGAAAGCAC
Organism: Lachnospiraceae bacterium UBA7110; assembly: GCA_002492295.1. GTDB lineage: Bacteria > Bacillota > Clostridia > Lachnospirales > Lachnospiraceae > COE1. Next base: position 4,475 of record DKYC01000068.1, on the reverse strand, counting down.
GTTTACCGCCGTCTCGCCGCCCGCAAGCACAATACCGTCCGCCTCCACGATATGCTCAATATATTTGCGCGATAGAACATCAGTTTTTACCCGTGTCAGCCCCGAAACATAAATACTTTTTGAAATAATCGTAAGCATCCACATCACCGCCAAAAAAATCAAAAAAAGACGAATCCATTTCCTGTTCTTTTCCATACTAAACCTCTTACTGTTTCAGTCCTGAATAAATAATCCCCTGCTCCAGATAATCCTGCCCCATGACAAACACAAACACTGCAGGAATGAGCATCACTATCGAAGCGGCAAACGAAAATCCCGCCTGCGTCCACTCAATCTCCGGAAGATACAGAGACAGCGGCCAAAGTGCCTTATCCTTCAAAAAAGCAAGCGGCTGCTCAATCATGTTCCAATACTCCAGGAATCCAAGCACAACTGCCGACAAAATCCCGCCCTTTCCAAGCACTAAGCCAATCCTTGTAAATATGTAAAACTCCCCTGCGCCGTCAATGCGCGCCGCCTCAATCAGAGGTTTCGGAATCGCCCGAAACCCGCCGTACGCAACAAACACAGGAAACGTATTAAACACCGCAGGCAGGATTACCGCCCAGTGCGTATTAAGCAGTGACAGTTTATTCAAAACAATATAGCTCGAAAGCATCGTCACCTGAAACGGCAAAAGCATTAGCACCACATAAACCAAAAACAACATATTTTTTCCCCGCACGTCATATACGGCGAACGCCCACGCCGCAGGCACTCCCACGGCAAGCTGTCCTGCCAGAATAAAAAGCGTAATTTTGATACTGTTCCAAAACAGGATAAAAAACTGCGGCGTTTCAATCAAGAGACGTTTATAGTGCTCCAGCGTCGGATACTGCGGAATGAGCTTCCACGTGACAAAGCCCTGTCCCTCCAAAAATACAGGCGCAAGGCACTCCTGCAAATCCGTACTTCCCATCACCGAACCCGTGACAACCAGAAAAACCGGCATACAAATCACAACGCCCATCACAATAAATATCAGCTTCACAGTCATCTCCACTGTCCTATTCACAATCCGTCTTACCAGCCGCATACTCCCTCCCCTAATTCTGCCCTGCGGAATCCCGAATGCATGTGGAGAATGCCCGTCTTTTGGGCATTCTCCCAGTGTGAAGCTTTTCACACTTTCCACAGCCTGTTTAACACTAAAATAAATACAAGCAGAAACGCACCCACAAGCACTGTCGCGGCAGACAGCTTATCCAACTCCAAATTGACATACCAGTTGTTGAAAATGTGCTGTAAGAGATAAATCTCCTCCTTCGGGTATGAGCCTGCCACAAGATACGCCTCACGGTAAATCTTAAACGAATTTAAGAACGACAGTACCACAATCGTATAAAGGCTTCCCTTTAAGCAGGGCAGTTTCACATATAGCAGACACCGAAACCACCTTGCGCCATCCACCCGCGCCGCCTCGACCAGCTCGTTTGGAATCGCCGCAATCCCCGCCAGCCAAAGCACCAGCGTATAGCCTAAATTTTTCCATAGATATCCTGCGACAAGACTGTCAAAATCCTGCCTGTAGAAGAACATACGCCACACAATCACCACCGTTGCCGTCGGCATTGCCATTGGAAACAGGTACAGGCTTTTTATGACACGCGTGTCATTTATTTTTGCAAGTACCAGCGCAATGACAAGCCCGGCAAGGACAAGCAGCGGAATTGCAGTCGCCGTAAACCGCACTGTGTTTTTCACGGCAAGCGCAAATGCCTGATTGGAAAAAACGCGCCTGTAATTGTCAAGCCCTACAAACTCCTGTGACATCACTGTCATAAACGAGCGCTTTACCACGTCCGCAAACGGCAGCAGGACAAATACCCCCACACCGACTACACTCGGTCCAATAAAAATGAAAAACCATTTTTTGTACATTGTTCCTATTATCTCCATTAACGAAGAACGCTTCACGCTCTATTCCGACATATAAATAGCGGTACTGCTGCGAATCTGGGAAATCGCGTCGTCAAGGCTAAGCCTGCCCTTTAAATACTCCACGCACGCATTCTGTACGGCATCCTCAAGCACCGAATCCGTGATGTGCGGCGTCTTCGCCTGTGCCGCCCAGCCGCGCACAAGCTGCTTTTGCTCCTCATCAAACCACCGTGTATTCCAAAACCAACTATTACCCTCCTGGTCGGAACCGCCATACATCATGTAAATACCGTCGCCTTCTTCCCGTGTGTCATCGTACTCTGCAAGCAGCGTCTCAAATGCCGCCTTGTTGACGGGAAGTCCGCGAAACGTATTCGTCTGAACCTCCTGCGAAAGCATGAGTTTTACAAACGATTTCGCCGTCTCAATATTTTTGCTCTGCGCATTAATGCCCGTCAGGGTTTCCGGCATATAGACGCCCTCGCTCTGTCCGTCAAACAGACCAATGGACAAATGCTCAAGTCCCTCGTTCTTCGGCATAGAAAGCGCCTCTGCAAGCGAAGCCATCGAATATACATTTCCGCTCGTCATTTTCACACCTGATTGCACAAAGGAACCACTGTTAATCATTTTCCAATAAAACGCAAAGTCAATTTGTCCATGCACGCCATCGTCATTTCCGCTCTTGAAAATTCCCATTTCACTATAATCACTTACCTGCTTTTGCGAAAGTCCTTCCATCTGCGCGTCGCAAATCTTCTTCGTCTGCTCCAAAAATTCCCTGATATTGTTTTCATTGATGCTTCCGTCCTCATTTTTCCATGCAGGCGCACAGACTGGAACAAACCGCATGGTAATGCCCTGTTCATTACAATCATCAATAATCATTCCTTCGGGATTTTCGGCACGCAGCGTCTCAATTGCCTGCGCATAACCTTTATAGGTCTTAGACTGTTCCACATACTGACCATCGCCCATCACAAGCGGAAGCTCGAACTCCGTAGGCACCACGTAAATCCTGCCGTCTGCCGTAAACGGCTCAAACAGATTTTCATACAGTCCGTCACTGTTTTTTACCTCTGTAATCAAATCGCTCATATCCAGCAGAATCCCTTTTTCCACATAGGTATCCAGCGGCATATCGTCAAGGATAAGCACATCAGGACCTTCCTCATTTAAAAGCCTCGTGCTCAGATTTTTCAGCGCATCCTCACGCGTCACACCGTCCCCCGAAAGCGCAGCCTCATACTCTACAAACACGCCCGGATTTGCTGTCTGATACGCCGCAATCGCCTGTCTGACCGTGTCATTGTCCGCAAGACTGTAAACGACAAGTTTATCGCTTGGAACAGTCGGCACCGTCGCATCATAGTAGAATTTAATGACTGACCCATCGCTAAACTGCGCCAAAAACTCCTCATTTGCAAGCGCCATCGCATGGACAATATCGCGCGAGGGATTGCCGAACGACGAAAGTCCCGGATCAATCACCTGCTCAACTGCAGCTCCGCCAATCACATGACGGTGCAGTCCCGCACTTCCCGCAATATAGACCGTGTTCTCCTCGCCGAAAAATGCATACATATTATAGCAGTTACCATAATCCGCCGGCTCATTGTATGTTTCCTTCACGAAATCAATCAGTACCTCGTCCTCAACAAAGCGCTCGCTCTCCATATCGTAAATGAGCACGCCGTCGTAAGTGACAACCATCAGATACTTCCCCTGCGTATCCATCGTAACCGCATTATTCTCAATCGTGCAAAGCCTGTTTAGCGCACCCGTCTCCACATCTACCTCGTACACGCCCTTGCCAAAAGTAATCATAAACAGCCGACCGTCCTGCGTATAGTGCAGCTGCCTTGCATACATCTCATCTGAAGAAAACTGCACGGGTACTTCCTTCTGCGTGCCGTCGGGACTGACAATCATCAAATGCGGCTCTATTGTATAGTCATCATCCCCGGAACTTTCCGTATCCGCCTCCATATCGGCTTCCATACCCTCTTTTAAGGTATCCTCACGTTTGGAAAGCGGGGAATACTGAATGGCATACGTCCCGTCGTTCGTGAACGCAGTCTCCATGATATACTTTTCCTCCTGCAGCTTTGTATACCACTCCAATTCCGTCGCGCTCCATGTGTCGCCGTTATCCTCCGATGTAAAGAGCGTCGAACCATACGCAAACATCTTGACGTTCTCGCCATCCCGCGTCATGTAGGAATTTCCTTCCATGCCTTCCCCAAGCTCCGCCTGCTTCTCCACATAGCGCCCCATGCTCATCGCGTCGCTTTCCACAGCCGCACCCGTCTGCTGCTCCTGTGCCGTTCCTGCCGGTGCTCCCGTCTGCAAATCAGATGTTTCCCCGTTTCCTGTCTGACAGCCCGTAAGGCACGCGCTTAAGGTAAATGCAGCTGCAAAAACTGATGCCTTGGCTGTTATTTTTTTCACAATTTGATGCTTCCCTTTTTTCATATGGATACTCCTTTCAACCTCTGCAAATTCGTGCATGATGACATCATAGCAAAGGTTTCTCTAAAATATCTCTAAAATAT
>DKYC01000139.1 GCA_002492295.1 Lachnospiraceae bacterium UBA7110 | reverse complement strand
GGACAAGAACGGAAAAATATACATAATTTTCTATTTTTTAACCCCTGATACCTTCTCAAAGTACTTGTCAATTTCCTTTTTTACATCCACCGGATCAAGCGACTTGGATAAATATCCTGCCGGCTTTAACGCCAGTACCTTTTTAATGCTCTCCTTATCCACCCTGCTTGTCAGGAAAATAACAGGGATATTCGCAAAGTCCTCCTCTGCGCGAATCATTTCCAATACCTGACTGCCATCGCAGATCGGCATCTCATAATCCAGCAGCACCAAATCCGGTCTGTTGAGTGTAATGGCACGGATTGTAGACAGTCCTGACTTCGCCAGTAAAACCTCATACTCCTTGCCAAGCAGCTCATCCATTGCACGCAGCACAAATTCCGAGTCGTCCACCACAAGGATTTTCTTGCGTTTGCCCATCTTGCCTTTTTTCAGATATTTTTGGATTTCCGACATCGCATTTTCCGCTTCAATCGCAATTCCACTCTCCTCTTTGAGCAGATGCGGTGCCGTAAAGCAATAAGCAAAATACCCTGCGCCCGTATCAAGTAAAAGACTGACCTGTGGATTCTGCTTATCAAAAATCCGTTCAAACTGCTCATAAGTAAGGAGCTGCTCGTCTACAATCTCATCCGAATCCGCAAACGGGAGATGCTGGCGGATATTTTCCACAAACTGCTGCGCCGTATACCTTGCAGCATTCATCAGCATCACGTTCACCGCTTTTGACTTTGTATCCATGATTCCACCAAGCGTGCTGACAATCAGCTTCTCCTCGAAAATTAAAATAATTTCCCATTTCTCCTTTTCCTTCGTGGCATAAATCAGGCGGTAATATATTCCGTTCCCAAATTTTTCCCCGCCATAGCAGTCACTGACCACGCGTGGCTTCAACCGGAACATATCATGCAGAAGCTGCATAACCGCATTTTTCATTGCCGCCTGCTGCTCATCTGGCAAAAGACCGCTCCACTTGCTGACAGCTTTTCCTGTAATTGCATGATCCTCAATCAATGTATGCCCAATCAGCCATCCGGCACAGACACCCAAAAAATGCTCTACTGACTCCATTGAATAATTTGTGCGTATCAGCTCGCTCTCAAGCACGGGAAGCGTCTTCTCGCGGAAATTATTATGGATATGCCTGTGCGTGTCCAGTCCTGCATAATGAATGGACTCCATATATTCCTCTTCCTCCGAAAAGTGCTGCAGCGCATGGTCACGGAAATACTTAATCGCTTCCTGGCATACCCACTGGCTTTTTTCCTCTTCCCTTCCGTAAGCAAACAGCTTGTTCAAAACATTAAACAGTTTTTTGTGTTCCCTGTCGATTACCTCCACACCGATATTAAACCGATCCTGCCAAACTAATTGATTGCCCATTTTCCTTCTCCTTTGCCATATTTCATCTTTTTTCAATTGGCCTTGCTATTTATATACATTATATCACATTAAGTCCTATTACTGCAATCAAACTTTACCACTTAATTGGCAACTTATTTTAACTTCATATTGCAGTCTTATTTTACAGTCTTTTTATAACCGCATTATATCATAAAAGCAAAAAAAATTCATTGTATTTGACGCATGCATAATAATAAAGTTATAATAAGGTTGTCTGCATGTCTGGCAGCCGGTTGCAAAATAAATTACAGATACATAAAAAACGGAGGATTTCCATGAAATTTTATCTTGCCCCGATGGAAGGGATTACGACTTTTATCTACAGAAATGCCTATAACCATTATTTTGGAGGCATTGACAAATATTTCACGCCGTTTATTGCGAGCAGGAAAATGAACCGAAGGGAATTAAATGAAATCCTTCCCGAACATAATCAGGGACTTTGCGTCGTTCCGCAAATCCTGACAAACCGCGCGGATGAATTTTTACAGATAACACGCAAAATCGCGCAGTACGGTTACGATACCGTCAATCTTAACCTCGGCTGTCCCTCCGGTACAGTCACGGCAAGGAAACGCGGCGCGGGGTTTTTGGGCGTGCCCGACGCGCTTGACCGCTTTTTATATGAAATCTACGCGCAGTCACCGCTGCGCATTTCCATTAAAACCCGAATCGGGATTGCGTCGGTTGAAGAGTGGGAGGCACTTCTAACTGTTTACCGAAAATATCCAATCGCGGAGCTGATTATCCATCCACGGCTGCAAAAGGAATTCTATCAGTTTACGCCGCATAAGGAAGCATTTTTGGCTGCGTCTGCGGCACTTTCTGACATTCCATTATGCTATAATGGGGACATTACTTCGCCGCAGAGTCTTTCGGCGGTACTTGACACAGTTCCCCAAACGGACTGCGTGATGATTGGACGCGGTGTTTTGCGCAACCCTGCGCTTGTTCTGCAGTTGAGGGGACACGGAAACAGTAATCCATGTTCAACAGAAACATTAAAAGCCTTCCACGATGAAATTTTTGACGGTTACGCCGCGCAGATGTCTGGAGAGACACCGACACTCTTTAAGATGAAAGACTTATGGACATATCTGATTGAAAGCTTTACGGATGCGGGGAAATACCTCAAAAAAATCCGTAAAGCATCCAACTACAGTGAATATAAAATCGCGGTCAATAATCTGTTTCGGGACTGCCCACCCGCCGATTATACCGTAATTTCAATCTGATTTCCCTCAATTCCGACGACGCAGCTCTCGTAATACCCGTCGCCCGTCGTGCGGGGACCGCTTATCACCGCATATCCGTTGTTTTTCAGCGTCCGCGTCAGCTCGTCCACCCGCTTCGCACTGCCGGCGCTGAACGCAATATGAATATACCCCGTCCTTGCAACGGATTTTTCAGCATCCTGCATTTGCGGCTTTTTCATAATCTCCAGCCTTGCACCGTCCTCAAACGTCAGGAAATAAGACCGGAAATCCGTTGTTTCATTATGGTATCCGTCATTGGAAACCGCCTGAAAATATTTTATAAAAAAGTCCCTTGCCCCTTCCAAATCATTTACGTACATTGCAATATGTTCAATCTTCATGATAATCCTCCAGTTCCCGATAAAAACCGTCGCATGCAGCCATTCCTTCAAATCACCGTTTTTCCGTAAACCTTCCGCACATAATCCGTTTACCATAGTCTGCATTCTGACCCAAAAACGCCATTTTACGCCTTATGTCAATCATGCCGAAATAATGTTCTGCACCGCCTCATAAATTCTCTTTGCCGTATATGGCTTGTTCATAATGTACAAATGAATCCCATCCACATCATGCGCCAGTAAATCAATAATCTGGTCAATCGCGTACGCAATCCCTGCGTCGCGCAGTGCCGCAGGACTATGCTCATAACGCTCCATTATCCGCATGAACTTTTTCGGGAGCTTAATCCCGCACATCTTCACCATACGCTCAATCGACTTTCTGTTTGTCACGGGCATAATCCCCGCCTGTATCGGAATGCTGATTCCTGCTGCCTGCGTGCGCTCAAGGAAACGGTAAAAGTCTTCATTGTCAAGAAAAAACTGGGTGATAAGCTGGCTTGCCCCTGCATCAACCTTTCGTTTTAAATGTTCAATATCCTTAGCGATGCTTTCACACCCAGGATGTCCCTCGGGGTAACACGCCGCAAGAATATCCAAATCACTGCGCTCGCGGATAAAAGCTACCAACTCATCCGCATATCGGAAATCCCCCGCCGGGACAGTATCCGGCATCACATCCCCCCGCAGTGCAAGCACATTTTCAATTCCATTTTCCTCCAGCTCACTGATAATCCGGAGCACCTCCTGCCTGGAAAGATCAATCCCCCTTAAATGCGCAACACTCTCTATTTTGTACTGATGCTTCACGGCCGCCGCAATCTCCAGTGTTTTTGCGCAGTTTGTTCCACCGCCTGCCCCGTAAGTCACACTGATAAAATCAGGCATTACCTCCCTTATGCCGTCCAGCGCCTCATAAATTGTATGTGCGTCATCTTCGGTTTTCGGCGGGAAAACCTCATAGGATAGTACCGTCTTTTCTTTAAATAACTTTGATGTTTTCATCTTTCGCCTCCATATGGTAAATTGATAAGCGGACAACTCCATTCCAATGTCAACAGTTCCGCAGCATATTTTTCATTTTACCACAATCTCTTATATAATTCCATGATAAACAGATTTATGCGTAAAAATGCGCATAAGAAAGACGAGACCTTTTCAGATAAAAGTCTCGTCTTAACAGATATTATAAATGGAAATTTTTATGCCATGCCGTTTGCTGTTTTATATTTGTATAGCATCTCCGCATGGTTCTGCTCCTCGATCTGGATGTCCGCTAATAGCTTACGCAGCGCCGCGTCCGCAAACTTGAACACATTCGTGTTGTATTCGGAAGAAACGTACTTCTCCGTTCCGATACAGTCCGTTGCAAGGAAATTATCCGACTGCTTATCATTGTTCTGCGCCATACTGTCATATGTTGCCTGCGGCTTATAATTTGCCCCGTCTGAATCATTGCAGTCACAGGAAGGCACACTGCCGCCCAACACCTGTTCCAAGGAGTCATAGTGCTTCTGTTCCTCCTGCTCCAGTGTTCCAAACAGTTTTTTTAACTCCGGATCTTTTGCCTGCTCCTTGTATCTGCGGTACTTTTCCACACAGATTTTCTCCTGTGTCTGCAGCTCCGAAATGGCGTCTTTTTCCTTCTGTTTCAAAATCATAATCACAATCCTCCTTCTCTGCAAACAGTATTTCCTGTACCATTTGCCTACCAAAAGGATTACCGGAATTTTGAAATATATGCATATTTTGGAAATGATTTTCTTATTTGCCCCTACGGCTCACAGCCAAGGCATTTCATCAAATTCTGCATTTGGATAATTCCGCGCTCCTGTGAGCTGATAATCGTATCCAAAATTGACACAAGCTGCGGGCAGATACTAAACTGCAGCGCAGTCTTTGACATCTCCACCGCCCCCTCATGGTGCGGAATCATTTCCCGCATAAAATCACAGTTTACCTGATTGGTCGCGCATGCATGACTCATTTTGTGGAACATACGGTTCATCACGGCATTGACCTTGCTTAAATAAATACAGAGTTCCTCCTGTGTATTTTCATATCCTCCGCAAAAGTCCAGTATTTTTTCCATATCCGCAATGCCTTGGGTCTGCTCCGTGATAATTCCTGACGCGATATCCTGTAGGGACCGGTTGGATGTATACTGTAAAATATTGTGCGACATCGCAATCGCCGCACGGTGGTGCGGAATCATCTGCAGGATAAAGTTATGGGAAATGCTGCACGACATTGCCGCCCCCGTCATCTCCCGCATCATTTCGTCAAAAATACAGTAAAATTTATCAAGATATGTTGCCGCATACGGCTCCAGGCACATTCTGTTCATTGGTCCTAACTCCTCAAACGGTTTTATTATACTATATGCCCGTTTGGCGTGTTCCTTTCCTGGCTATATAAAAAAACACTCCCGTATGGCACGTTTTTGCGCACCATATAGGAATGTTATTCAGAAACAGATTATATTTAATCCTATTTATCAAATTCCGGATTAAATGCATAGAAATTACGCGAATCAAGGTTCTCCTGTGCAATCCGGAGCGCTTCACCGAAACGCTGGAAATGCACGATTTCACGTGCACGCAGGAACTTAATCGGTTCACAGACATCGGGATCTTTCACAAGCCGCAGGATATTGTCATACGTCGTGCGCGCCTTCTGCTCTGCCGCCAAATCCTCCGTCAGATCCGTAATCACGTCGCCCTTTGACTGGAACTCACACGCGTTAAACGGAATGCCGCCCGCCGCCTGCGGCCAAAGCGCAAGGGTATGGTCAACGTAGTATTTATCAAATCCCGACTTTGCGATTTCCTCGGGAGAAAGATTCCTTGTAAGCTGGTATACAATCGCACAAATCATTTCAAAGTGTGCAAGCTCTTCCGTACCGATATCCGTCAGCAGACCTGCCACGGAATTATAGGGCATTGTATAGCGCTGCGCAAGATAACGCATTGATGCGGCAAGTTCCCCGTCAGGTCCGCCATACTGGGAAATAATCACCTGCGCAATCTGCGGATTGGTTTGGGTAATCTTTACCGGAAACTGCAATCTTTTTTCATAATTCCACATTAGTTATAGCCCCCTTCCCACGGCCAGTCCTGCGTGGCCCATTTCCATTCTCTGCAATCCATGTCAACAATACTCAGTACCAAAGGACCGAATTTTTCCGTGTATTCCGTGACCATCTTGTTTTTCGCCATATTGTAGTGCTTGAATGCTTCCATCGCCTGCTGGTCGTACGGGTGGGTATCTAAATAGAGGTTCAACTCCTTAAGCACGAAATCAATCTTCGAGATTTCATACAAAAGCTGCCTTCTTTCCGCACATGAATCGGTATTACATGACTTATAACCTGTATTCATCCTTTTACCCTCCTTCCCGTAAACGGCTTGTTCAGTTCCGGAAAGACGGTGCCTGTTTTAAAGGCATCATCAAGGTTTTCATACATGTTACAGTTTTTCTGCCACGGCACGTATGCCATTGCCACTGGGAACTGTTCCATATAAGGCATTTGCGGTTTCCATTCCTGCATAATGTCTATACTCCTCGATTTTTTATATTTAATACCATATTATGTCAAAACGGGCAATTTGTTACCGGCGCGGGATTTTAAAACAGTCGGGAAAGGCATCTATTATCCGCGCATATTTTTAACGCATTTGGCAATAATCAACTTCAAATGAGTTCATGCCTGTATGTTTCTTATCCATATTATATAGCAGGCGCATTGGGAACGGAGGAATGAATATGTATCAGACATTTGAAGAGAATAAAAATTATCTGAATGATACGCTGCATGTCAGCGAATGCTTTGATATCGTAAACCGCGACATTACAATCGGCGGAAAAAATGCGGTCTTTTATTTTATAGACGGCTTTTGCAAAGACGAAATGATGCAAAAACTGCTGCAGTTTCTCATGGGTTTAAAGGACAGCGACATGCCGCAGAGCGCGGACGGCTTAAACAAGCTCTTGCCGCACGTGGAGGTCGAACTCTCAAGGGATTTTGACGAGATTACCAAAAACGTACTCTGCGGCGTTTTCGCGGTGCTGATTGAAGGCTATGAGGACTGTATCCTAATCGATTCACGCACCTACCCCGCACGCGGCGTATCGGAGCCGGAAAAGGATAAGGTTCTGCGCGGTTCCAAGGACGGCTTTGTGGAAACCATTGTTTTCAACACCGCCCTCATTCGGCGCCGGATCCGGAGCACGGATTTAAGGGTGGAAATGCTCAGCGCGGGAAAGGCGTCGAAAACAGATATCGCAGTCTGCTACATGGACAGCCGCGTTGACAAAGAATTCCTCAATAAAATCCGTAACCGCATCAACGATATCAAGGTGGACGCACTCACCCTTAATCAGGAAAGTCTTGCCGAGTGCCTCTACACCTCGAAATGGTTCAATCCCTTCCCGAAGTTTAAGTACACGGAACGTCCCGACACAGCCGCCGCGCAGATTTTAGAAGGGAACATCATTATTTTGGTGGACAACTCCCCCTCCGCCATGATTCTCCCAATCAGCATCCTTGACATGATACAGGAGGCAGATGACTTCTATTTTCCGCCGATTACAGGTTCCTATTTAAGGTTCTCACGTTTTTTAATCCTAATCCTGACTTACTTTGTCACGCCTACTTTCTTACTGATGATGCAAAATCCCGACTGGATACCGCCCGCTTTTCAATTTATTGTTGTCAAGGAAGATATTAATGTGCCGCTGATATGGCAGTTTTTAATCCTTGAACTTGCCATTGACGGTCTGCGGCTTGCCGCCGTCAATACGCCAAACATGCTTTCGACTCCGCTTAGCGTTATGGCTGCACTGATTCTTGGCGAATTTTCCGTCAAAAGCGGATGGTTCAACGCCGAAGTCATGCTGTATATGGCGTTTGTCGCAATCGCAAACTACACCCACCCGAGTTATGAACTTGGCTATGCAATAAAGTTTTTCCGCATTATCAACCTGATTTTGACTGCCATTTTCCAGTTTTGGGGATATCTTGCAGGCATCGTACTGTTCTTCTTCGCAATTGTCACAAACAAAATGGTATCCGGTCAGAGCTACCTCTACCCGTTGATTCCGTTTAACTGGAAGAAAGTCAGCCATGCCCTGTTCCGCTACAGGCTGCCAAAATCACAGGAATAAAAACGAATAAAATTCCCCGCTATTGTGTAAACTAAAAAAGAGGGTATCCTCGAAGTCATGTAATGACTTGTGAGATACTCTCTCCTATTTTCTTACATTAATTTTTCCCTGTGGAACCAAACCCGCCGCGGTTTGGACCCGTCAGCTCGCTGACCTCCTCAAACTCTATGTCCGGCTGCTGCTCCATAATCCGAAACTGGCAGATACGGTCATTTAAATGGATTTCCGTATCCCTCATGGCATACATCGGTACAAACCATGCGTCGTCGTTCCCGCAGTACCCGCCCTCGCCCGTTTCCCGGTCGGGACCGTCAATCACGCCCTGATGGTTAACCTGTATCAGTCCGAAATTCTTAAATGTAGAGCTTCGCGGCACGACATGCGCCTCATAGCCCCTTGGCAGCTCCACTGCAATCCCAAGCGGTATCAGCTTAAATTCGCCCTTCTTCATCACCACATCCTCCGCCGCACGAAGGTCTATCCAGTTTCCCTTGGAAATCTTTTCCAGCTTCTGTACCTTATCCGTAAAATATTTAACCTTAATTTTCACTATAACTCCCATCTGCCTGCTTTGGCAGGCATGCAAATCATGCTACGCCTTCCTGATTGAACAGCTCCCACCCACGCTGAACGGGATAATATTGGTCTCACGCCCCATCGGAATATCGTCATAATCTCCACAATGAAGCACTAAAACCGACTTGTCCTCCGACTTAAGCGTCGCCTGCACATCAATGACCCGCTGGTTGCTGCTGCCCTTCCACATCAGCGTCGTGTCTTTTTTGTCCTGCTCAAACTCACCGTCCACAAGCACATCCACATAGTTCATCAGCCCGTAATTCATTATGTTCTCCCACACATCCCCCGTGTAAAGCCAAATCGTCTTATCAGGATACTTCTCCTTAATCTCCATTGCAAGCTGCTTTACGCCGCTGCGGTTTGCACAGTGAAGCGGGTCTCCGCCCGAAAACGTAATCCCTGCTATATACGGCTGCTCAAGCTGCTCAAAAATCTCCCGCTTTGCGTCCTCATCAAACTCCAAACCACCGTTCGGATCCCAGGTCACAGGATTTTGGCACCCCTTACAGCAGTGCTCACACCCTGCCACCCACAAAACAACCCGTAATCCGTCACCGTTTAACATATCGTCCTTTGTAATATTGTGATACCTCATTATGTCAACCTCTTATCCATTATTTTTCCGAAAGAACACACATTATATGTTAAGAAATTCCTGGCATATGTCCTTTATTATCTTTATGTCTTTCAGAAGAACGCCGCCCTATGCGTTCTTCCAAACATTTAGAAA
>DKYC01000004.1:3597-4505 GCA_002492295.1 Lachnospiraceae bacterium UBA7110 | reverse complement strand
AGAACGCCGCTCTTGCGTTCTTCCAGTGTGAGAAAGATTTGCTTTGCAAATCGTAGAACTTCTTCACGAAGCAGCCCTTGCTGCGAGTGATTAGAAGTTCTTCTCACACTTTTCACTGGCAATCAAAGCTGCGCCAACCGCACCGTTAAACTGCGGATACTTTGCAACATAGACATCTTTCAGCATTTCTTCCTCAAAAGCCCTATGTATGCCCGTATTCAATGCCCCTCCGCCCGTCATTAAAATATCGCCGCCCTTTTCTGATTTCTTCATCATCTTTATAATCCGCTTTGCCATCGACAAATGCATTCCAGCCAAAATGTCACGCCTGTCAACCTTTCTTGCCACAAGTGAAATTACTTCCGACTGTGCAAATACCACACAGGTACTGTTGATGTCACACGGCGCAGTGCTTTCCAAAGAAAGGGGTCCGACCTGATCAATTGTCGTTTCTAGAATCTGCGCTATAACTTCCATAAACTTCCCTGTTCCTGCCGCACATTTGTCATTCATGGTAAAATTCTTTACGTTATAATTTGCATCAAGATAAATAATCTTGCTGTCCTGCCCTCCAATATCAATGACCATACCCGGACGGTATCCCTTTGGTGCAGTCACCCGCACCCCGTAAGCATGAGCCGTAATCTCCGAAATATCATCATTGGCAACCTCAAGAACTTTGCGGCTGTACCCGGTAGCCATGATGTAGCCTATATCCGCCCGGCTGATGCCGTATTTTTTACACAATGCTGCCACAATTTTCTTTGCCACTCCGTTATTGTCAATTCCCGTAGGATATACCACAGTTCCAACTACTTTTTTATCTTTCATAAGGGCGGCTTTCAGATAAGTAGAACCGCCATCCAGCCCAAGATAATATTTTCCCATAGCCGTCACGCCTCCTTTTT
>DKYC01000004.1:0-3236 GCA_002492295.1 Lachnospiraceae bacterium UBA7110 | reverse complement strand
TTAATCAGCTCAATAAACGCCTCGATGCGGATACGGAGCTGTTCCACATCTTCCTCATTGTAATCACTCTCCACACGGATAATGGGAATATCCATTTTTCCCATCGCCTCCTCCATAAGCTGATATTCATAGTCATACACCAGACAGCCACGCAGCACATGGTAAATGACTCCCTGGATTCTGCTATCCTTTATCATCTGCTTAATCCGGTAAATACGCTGGCTGTTATCCACAAACACAGGACAGGTACAGGGCTTTGTATATCTTGAGGCAAGAGAACGCATCATCCCGTCAAAACTGGCATCAATAACTGATACCGGATCATATAATCCCCGCTCTCCCATGCAGGTTTCATCTGCCGCAAGAACCCCTCCCATTTCCTCGATCAAAAGCGGAACCTTAATGTTTGGAAAAGCAATAGGCGAACCTGTCACAAGAATACGGGGCTGGTTTTTCCTGCTCACAAAATGCCCCTGCGAAAGTCGCAGCTTCAATTCTTCATTCAGTCTGTGCATCTGCTCTGCCCATAGATTGACAGGCATATAAGAATAGGCATTCATCACTGACATTATCTGCGTCCCGCTCATCAGTGACAAGTCATGTCTGCGGTATTTTAGAAACTCCGACATCTCATACTGTGCGTTTCCGACCATGTTGATCCCTTCCGCCAAAGACTCCGCCGTGACCTGCCTGCCCGTTTCTTTTTCCAGTATCGGTATCAGGCGGTACAACTCCTTCAGGAAAACCTCTGTGTCCGCATCGTCTTTTTTCAACGGCGGGACATGGAGCGGCACCGTATTCTTCACAGAGCCGATCACTCCGGCAAGTTTCTTTTTACAGTCGCAGGTTACAGGCGCAACCAACAGAGAACAATTATCAAATACTGGCAGCGCCTTAATCTTACCAAATCCCATAACCGCCTTTACCAAAGGGCAGGCATCGCGGGGAATATAATCATCCCCGATAGAATACGCCGTATAACTGCCAGAACACAAGCGTACAGGCATAGCGCCTGCGGCATAAACAAGCTCTGCCGGAACCATGACACATAAAGTTCCAATGCTTTTCATATCTTCCGGTTTCTGCATGTCTGCCATGTGAAGAAGCTCTGCTTCGCAGCGCGTGAAATCACTTGGTGAGGTATTTTCGAGCTTAGTGATTTCCTTCACATTGTTAACATATGTATTTTCCAATACATCAAAGAAAGGCTTTGCAGCATCCGGCAATTCAGACAGCTCCTTAGCACGTTTCAGGTAAGATGCCGCCACCCTTGTGGATTTTCTTATAAATAGTTCCCGCTGCCGTTCGTTCATCCCATTCTGCTCTGGCATAACTTACCCCTCCTTTCTCCGGGAAAATTTTGACATAAAAGTTTTCCGGGAAGATTTGTAAATCGTCTTTTGGCAAAACGTCATGGATAACGCATTGTCCTCCGGGCATTTATGGATACACTCACCACACATCATACAGTCAACTGTCTGCACATTTTCCTTATCTCTTTCTGTGTAAATGCTTTTAATCCGCATCGGGCAGACATGATAGCAGGCTCCGCATTCCGTGCAGGAAGTACAGTCTTTTTTGAGCTTGAATAAATTAAACCTTTTGAACAGCCCCATCAGATACCCCATCGGACAAATAATGCACCAAAAGCGTTTGATGAAAAAGCTGCCTGCCAAAATCACCACTGCAAAAAATCCGCCAAGATATAAATTTGTCCAATAGCCGCCCTGTGCGGTTGTAAATCCTTTCAGCGGGCAAATGTCGCAAAAATCCCCTCCTGCAAAGGCAAAACCTAAAAACAGCAGTATCCACACCCATTTAATCGGTTGTAATAAGCGGTTAAGCCAATCCGTAACAACAATCGGACGGATATGCAGCGCCTGCCGCAGTTTATCCATTAAGTCCTGCAAAAGTCCTGCCGGGCAAAGAAATCCGCACAGAATACGCCCAAGAAAGATAAAGCAGAAAAGTGTCGTCACTAAAAACATGACTCCATATGCCCTATTACGTTCAGGAAAATCCGCCCCAAACCTTCCAAACAGATTTGGAAGATGCGATAAATAATAACACGGCACCTCCACCACCTGATCCAGATTAAACGGGCAACTGAATACAGGTATGGAAACCTCATTCAATGTCTGCCCCTGATGAATCAGCTTTCCGGCATATGTCCACAAAAACATACCTGCAAACAGACACAGCCACCGGACAAATAAAAATTTGGAAGTTGTTTTCTGATGTAACGTACCCGGATATATCCCCACGCGCTCTCTGGAATAAATTGCGTAAGCCGGATTGTTTTTTTCCATACGGTTCCGTATCAGATAAACCATCACAATACCAATGCCTGTCAAAGCAAAAATGACCACTAACGGTAACTGTGCTTTCCAAAAGTGTGCCGAGAAATACGGATAATCCTCCAGCGCATAATGCATACGGTACACAACTTCTCCGTCAGGAGAATAGACGGCAGTAAAACCCTCCCGTATATCCCTGTTTGGAAGTCCCTGAATCCAACCGTGTTCATCTGTTCGGTATCTTTTCTGTTCCCCGTTATAAGAAGTTACAAGAACTTCCGCATCATTCAAAATCTCATTTCCGTAATAGACCATGATATACTTGCGTTCTGCAAACACCAGCTCAAACGGTATTTCCCCTTTCAGAAATCTCTGCGACGCAGGGTTAAAAGCATTCAGACCAAAATCTGCCCGTGCATAGTCATAGACCTTCTCTACATCACCGTCCCCGTCTATGTCCTGTTCTGTCATTGGGAGCGCCGCAATAAAATGTCCCAGTGAATCCTGCCTAATCGGATTTTCATTTCCTCTGGTAACAGAAACCTCTCCAGTCTGTGTCAGTGCATAGACTGTCATGCTTTCTTCCTGCGTTTGGGCACTCACCCCATAATAAACTTCCTTTCCCGCATCCCCATAGGAAAACCATATCGAAGTATCTGCGGACAACGGCTTTTCTTCTTCTGTTCTTGCATAATGGTAATCCGAAACATTCATATGATAATCATACAGGACAAAATCCTTTGCAAAAAAAGCTGACACAATCAGAAACACACAGACAGCACACATAATCGCTGTTCCTACTTTTCTTTTATACATACCATCACTCCTATCCAATACGAAAAATGCCGTTTTTCAGGCATTTTTCCAAACATTTAGTAACTCTTAGGCTGCGTATTAATCGAATTTATTCGATTTGCAGCCTTAGTGTTTCTTAATGTT
>DKYC01000055.1 GCA_002492295.1 Lachnospiraceae bacterium UBA7110 | reverse complement strand
AAAATGCAGGAATTGTCAGATTTTCATTGTTTTGCAGCCTGAATTGCGTTATAATAGACTTTAATAGTAACGATGCGGTTTAGAACATGCAAAAACTCCGTCACGGAATGGAGGATGAAGAAATGAAAAAAGTAGCATTATTTTCGGATGGCTGGAAAAGGCTGATAACGTATGCGTGGGTGGATGGAATGATGAAGTTCATTGCGGGGAGCGATGAGGAAATCAGCCTGTATCAGTATAACTGCCACGGAAACTGGAGCCATGACGAAAAACACAATCAGGGCGAATACAATATTTACACCCTGCCTGACTTGTCGGGATTTGACGGGATTATCATGGATTGCACCAACATTGCGGACAAAAACGTATTTGACCGGCTGGTGGAAATGATCCGAAAAAGCGGCAAGCCCGTCGTGAGCATCGGTAATCATATAGAAGGCTTTTATTATGCAGGGATTGATAACAAAAAACCGATTGCGGATATGATGGAACATCTGTATCATCAGCACCACTGCAGGAAGTTTATCTTTGCGGGCGGTCCAAAGGACAATTATGAGAATGAACTCAGGGTGCAGTCGTATCAGGAGAGTCTTGACCGGCTGGGGCTTTTGCGAGAGGAGAATCCCGTGTGGTATGGCGATTATGATTTCGCGACGGGGATTTCATACTTTGAACGCTATGCGGCGGACTTTGAAGGCAGGAAAGTCACGTTTCCCGATGTGTTTGTCTGCGCAAACGATAATATTGCGGCAGGATTTTGTTATAAGGCACAGGAGTGCGGATATCAGATACCGCGCGATTTTAAGGTAACAGGCTTTGACAACCTTGACAAGGCGGTTTACTTTGATCCGCAGATTACGACAGTCAGCCATATG
The DNA here is from genome assembly GCA_002492295.1 of Lachnospiraceae bacterium UBA7110. Taxonomy (GTDB): domain Bacteria; phylum Bacillota; class Clostridia; order Lachnospirales; family Lachnospiraceae; genus COE1. The sequence goes on along the minus strand of DKYC01000055.1, from coordinate 10,214 downwards.
CGGGAGCATATCGGAAATAAGACGATGGAAATATTGGCGGACGTGTGGGCGGGAAAGGAGGTTCCAAGGAACCATTTCATGCCGTCGGAGTGCGTGTTCTCTGAGAGCTGCGGATGTCCCAACAGCGGGCGGCTTGATTACAGGCAGTATGCGAGAAACCAGGTGATTTACGAGGTGGAGCGGCTTGCCCGGGAGGAGCGGCTTACGCAGTTTGAGAGTGACATCATCCAGTGTGAGGATTATGGCGCGTTTTCCGGTCATATAGCAAAATATTTTATGAGTCTGGAGTGCGACGGCTATGCGATTGTGCTGGATAAACGGTTATATGAGGGCGCGGTGGAGGATGCCTTTGCGGTAAACGGCTACGACTGGGAGTATCTGACGGTGGCGTATGCGACGGAAGGCAACCGTTTTCTGGCGTTGAAGGATCCGAAGGAGCTTCTTTCGTATTATGAGGTTCAGGGGGCAAAATCCGCGTATATGTTTTCACCGATTCATTTCCGGGAACGGTGCGTGGGCTTCAGTATCTTAAAAAACGGCAGGTTCTTATATGACAATCCGTATTTTTACGATATCCACAGCACGATTACAAAGACGCTCGAAAATATTTACAAAAAACGTCAGCTTGAAATGGCAAACCGCAAAATGCGCGAGATTTATAACAGGGATCAGCTGACGGGACTCTACAACCGCATTGCGTATACGGAAATGATAGAGCCGCAGTACTGCATGTATTGCAGAAAAGGCAGAAAATGTGCCATTTATTTTGTGGACGCTGACAATTTCAAACAGATTAACGATACATACGGGCATGAAATGGGTGATTTGATTTTAAAAAAGATTGCGCAGGTGCTCTTGGAAAAATGCAGGAAGGACGGCTATGTTTACCGTTATGGCGGGGACGAGTTTATCGCCTTTTTTCCTGTGGATACGGACGAGGAAGCAGGGGCGTTTAAAGAGGAAGTGGTAGAGGAACTTGAACAAAATGACATTCATGTCAGTATCGGCATGATTGTGACCGATCCTGCGACGGGCAGGTCGTTCCAGGATTACATGAAGGCTGCGGATGAGGAAATGTACCGGGTAAAGGCGCAACGAAAGAAGAAAAAAGGTTAAAAAAGAAAATAATGGCAGCATAATCCCTTGTGAACCTGCAGAAAATAGGAAAGCAGCCGAAGCGGAAAAAGCTGATCTGGTCTGCACGGAAATGGGGGATTATCATGGATTTTACGGATGGAATGCAGCAGGCAAGCCTGCCGCTTGGTTTGTCCTTTGGACTTGCGGCAGACAAGGATGCATTAGACAATTACAGCAATCTTACGGAGTATGAAAAGGAGAAGCTGATTGCCGAAAGTAAATCGGTGAAGAGCAGGGATGAAATGCAGCAGCTGATTCAAAGGATTAGCGACGGGGAAAGCATGATGTAATGAAGAAAAGCAAAAAATGAAAATGCCACAAATCGGAGGTGTCTGAGAACCGGATGCTTTTGATTTGTGGCATTTTTCACAAAAAAGCATATAATAAACTGTAAAAAAGTGAAATTTTTTGAAAAATTACAAAAATTCCGTCAATTTATCTTTAAAAAGAAAGAAACTTGATGTATGATAATAATGTAAACATATTATGGAAACAAAAAGGATTCGGAAATTTTGGTAAGAGGGCATCAATGGATTGTAAAGAAACACAGCACTGTATCCATTTGTTTTTGAGGGATGAGTTAGACGGGAGTACAGCGCAAAAATTTGTGGAGCATGTACACTCCTGCAATGAATGCATGGAGGAACTTACAATAGAATATCTTTTATCCGAGGGTATGAGCAGGCTGGAGAATGCGGATGATATTGATGTGCAAAAGGAGCTGGAGGAAATGCTTGACCGTACCATAATTCGTGTCAGGAGGAAAAAACAGCTTAAGGCGGGGCTTTTTCTGCTGGCGTCAATGATTTTGAGCATTATTCTTTTAGGAGGTACATGATGGGAAAAATTGTGTTAATAGACGGTCATAGTATTTTAAACAGGGCATTTTACGGCGTGCCGGTGCTGACCAATTCGGCAGGGATTCACACCAATGCGGTCTATGGCTTTTTGAATATCCTGTTTAAAATATTGGACGAGGAAAATCCGGAGTACCTGACGGTTGCCTTTGACGTAAAGGCGCCGACCTTCCGCCATGAGATGTATAAAGACTATAAGGGGACAAGAAAGCCGATGCCGCCGGAGCTTCACGAGCAGGTGCCCGTGTTAAAGGAAGTGCTTGACGCGATGGGAATACAGACGGTCGAGAAGCCGGGATATGAGGCGGATGATATTTTGGGAACGATTGCGAAGCGCTCCGAGAAAGAGGGCATGGAGGTTTCCTTGGTTTCCGGGGACAGGGATTTGCTTCAGATTGCCACGGAGCATATTAAAATCCGTATTCCTAAAACAAAGGGCGGTAAGACGGAGATTGAGGATTATTACGCGGCGGATGTCGAGAGGGCATATCAGGTGACGCCTGTCCAGTTCATTGAGTTAAAGGCACTAATGGGTGATACGGCGGACAATATCCCTGGCGTGCCAAAGGTTGGGGAAAAAACAGCGACGGAGCTGATGATGGCGTACGGATCCATCGAGGCAATCTATGCGCATATTGATGAGATTCCCAAAAAGAGTATCCGGGAAAGCCTTGCAAATAACAGGGCGCTTGCCGATTTGAGCAAAAAGCTTGCCACAATCGATACGGATGCAAAGATTGATTTTTCCTACGACAGGGCAAAACTTGGCGTGCTGTTTACGCCAGAGGCGTATGAGCTTTTTAAGAGGCTGGCATTTAAAAACATGCTGTCGCGCTTTGAAAACCAGGGGATGCGGCAGGAGCATACAGGTTCTGATAAAGAACTGAAACTTGTTACAATAAAAACAGAGGAAGAGCTTGGAAATATAGTACAGGAGGCAGTCAAAAGCGGCAGTGCGGCAGTCCGTCTTATGGATATTGGAGAGCAGGGTGAGGGGACGCTTGGCGCAAAAGAGGATGGTCAGATGTTTTTACAGCTTGGGGGAAGCAGGGAGCATTTCGGATGTTTCCTGTGTAGTAGGACCGAGGATGAAACGGTGTACTTTGTTGAAGCCGGAAATAATCTGACAAAAGAAGAGATCCAGTCGCAGCTGGCGCGGCTCCTTGATGCAGAGCATATGACACTTGCCTGTTTTGATATAAAAAAGGATTATAAGAGTTTATTGACGCAGGAATACAGGGCGGATATAAAGCATTCGAGCCATATGCTCACCAAAAACCTGTTCGATTGCAAGATTGCCGCGTACCTGCTCAATCCATTAAAAAATAATTATGAGATAGCGGATATCGCAGGGGAGTATCTGAACAGCACAGTAAAAAGCTGGACGGAGGTTTTTGGAAAGTCCGATATGCAGAATGCTTATACAATGAATAAAGATGGGCTTATCCGCCAGCTTGCGCAGGAAACGGCTGTTCTCGGACATGCCGTGGGTCTTTTGGGGCAGGCGCTTGCAGACACGAAAATGGATAAGCTGTTTCGCGACCTTGAGATGCCGTTGACGTATGTGCTTTATGATATGGAACGGGAAGGCATTCTCGTAAAGCCGGAGGCCCTTAAGGCGTACGGTGAGGCACTCACTGGAAGAATCAGCGAATTGGAACAGAGAATCCATGAGGCAGCGGGAGAACCGTTTAATATCAATTCTCCAAAGCAGCTTGGCGAGATTTTGTTTGGAAAATTAAAGCTGCCGGAGGGCAAAAAGACAAAAACCGGATATTCCACGGCAGCGGATGTGCTGGAAAAACTCGCGCCGCAATATCCGGTTGTCAGCGATATCCTGGAGTACAGAGGGCTTACAAAGCTGAAATCCACTTACGCGGACGGCTTGGCGGCGTATATTGATGCGGATAATAAAATACACACAAGTTTTCATCAGACTATTACTGCAACAGGGAGACTTAGCTCTACGGAACCGAATTTGCAGAACATTCCGATGCGCATGGAGCTTGGGCGGCAAATCCGCAAGGTGTTTGTCCCGCAGGAGGACTGCATTTTTATGGATGCCGACTATTCACAGATTGAGCTTCGTGTACTTGCCCATATGTCAGGGGATGAACAACTCATTGAGGCTTATCAGATGGATGAGGACATTCACCGGATTACGGCATCAAAGGTGTTCCACACACCGTTTGAGGAGGTTACGGATTTGCAGCGAAGGAACGCAAAGGCGGTAAACTTTGGAATTGTCTATGGCATCAGCTCGTTTGGATTAAGCCAGGACCTAAGCATTTCGACAAAGGAGGCAAAGGTCTACATTGATGAGTATTTTAAGACATATCCCGGTATCAAGGGATTCCTTGACGGACTGGTGGCGGATGCAAAAAAGAAGGGATACTGTGAGACGATGTTTGGCAGGAGAAGACCTGTTCCGGAATTGAAATCCTCAAATTTTATGCAGCGCTCGTTCGGGGAGCGTGTGGCGATGAATTCACCGATACAGGGGACGGCGGCGGATATTATCAAAATCGCGATGGTGAATGTGTATGATGCGCTGAGAAAAAAAGGGTTAAAATCAAAGCTGATTTTACAGATTCATGATGAGCTTTTGATTGAAACAAGAAAGGACGAAGTCGAAGCGGTGCGCACAGTGCTTACGGACGAGATGCAGAATGCGTGCAGTCTTGCCGTTAAGCTTGAGACGGATCTTCATACGGGTGCGGACTGGTATGAGGCGAAGTAGGAATGGGTACTAATATGAAAATAATCGGTATAACGGGCGGGGTCGGTGCCGGAAAAACGCAGGTACTTTCTTACATTGGTGAACACTATAACTGCAGGATTATCCGGGCGGACGAGACGGCGCATTTCTTATATGAAAAGGGACAGGCGTGTTATCAGGCGCTTGTGGGGCTTCTCGGGGAGCGGATTTTGGATGAAAACGGCGCAATTGACAAAAAGAAAATGGCGGAGCTTATCTTCCGTGATAAAGCAATGCTGGAGCAGGTAAACGCCATCGTTCATCCCGCAGTAAAAAACTATATTTTAGGGCAGATTTCCTATGAAAAAGAAAAAAAGGAAGCGGATTACTTTTTTATAGAGGCTGCGCTTTTAATAGAAGAACGCTATGATGAAATAGCGGACGAGCTTTGGTATATCCATACGGATGCGGATATCAGAAAGCGGCGGCTTGCACAAAGCCGGCAGTACAGTGAGCAGAAGATTACGGACATCATGAAGGGTCAGCTTAACGAGACGGAGTTTCGCAGGCACTGTCAAAGAGTCATTGTCAACAATGGCAATTTGGAGGAAACCTATCAACAAATAAATCGTATAATGGGGGATGAAGTATGAATCAAATGAATATGAATGAGGAAGAAACTGTGTTTGGACTTGACATTGGGACAAGAAACGTGGTGGGAACCGTAGGATTTCGGCAGGGCGAGAAATTCATTGTCGTGGCACAGGAAATCAGGGAGCATCAGACGCGTGCTATGGTGGACGGACAGATTCATGACATCAACAGGGTTGCGGCAACAATTGCCGACATCAGACAGGCGCTTCAGGAAAAGACAGGCATAAAGCTTGATGAGGTATGTATCGCGGCGGCAGGACGCGTTTTAAAGACAATGAATGTCCATGTGGACATGGATTTGGATAAGGAGCGCAATGTTACAAGGGAGGATATGAATACGCTGATTTCCATGGGCGTTGACAATGCCTTTGCCGAGTTTCAGGAGAAAAACGATACGGATATGCATTTCTACTGCGTGGGGTATTCGGTCGTAAAATATGATATCAACGGGCTTTGGATGAGTCAGCCGGAGCATCATAAGGCGAAAAAGCTTGGAGCGGATATTATCGCAACGTTCCTGCCGGATGATGTGGTTGACGGTCTTTACAGTGCCGTTGAGCTTGCGGGGTTAAAGGTGGCAAACCTCACACTGGAGCCGATTGCGGCTATCAGGGTGGCAATTCCCGAAAAATTCAGACTGCTAAATATCGCGATGGTTGATGTGGGCGCAGGCACTTCCGATATTTCGATTACCGATGACGGAAGCGTGATTGCATTCGGGATGCTGCCGTACGCGGGCGACTGCCTGACAGAGCTTCTGGCAAAGACGTGTCTGATTGACTTTGCGACAGCTGAAAAAATAAAAACCTCCTCAACGCAGCAGGACGAAATTACGTATGAGGATATCATGGGAATCGAGCAGACTATCACATCCGATGAGGTCCTTTCCATCTGCCGTCCTGAAATTGAAAAAATAGCAAAGCAGACAGCAGATACCATCAGGGAGTTAAACGGCGGCAAATCGCCGAGTGCAGTATTTATCGTAGGCGGCGGCGGAAAAATCAAAGGTTTCGATAAAAAGATTGCGGATGAGCTTGGACTGGATCCGTCGCGCGTAGCAATCCGGGGTGAGTAGATTATGGGAAATATTGAATTTCCCGAGGGTGCGCTGAAGGATTCCACAATTATCACGCCTGTCGGTATCTGTCTGACCCACTATGAGAAAAACAATAACTTTATTTACATAACATTTAACGGGGAGCGCATAAAGCTTTATGATAACAATAAGCTTACCGTTATGGATGCGGCAATGCAGGCGGCGTTTTCACGCGACGGGCTGTTTCCAAGACGCGGCGCAGATCTTCATTATACCGTGAACGGGAAAAACCGTGTGACAAAGGGCGGACATGGAGAGAGTTCACACGTCTATGTCAATGGCGAAAGTGTAAACTTAAATTATCAGATTAAGTCAAATGATGTGATTGTGATAGAGGAATCGACGTTGGGACTGCCCGCGCAGGAGAAAATTGCAGATCTTGTTGACTGCAACGGTAAAATTATACTGAATGTCAATGGCGATGAAGTGCAGCTTCCAAAACCCGTGAGGGTAAACGGAACGATGGTAACCGGGGAATATAAAATACAGGAGCAGGATGTAATTGAATTTTTATCATATTATACATTAGAGCAGTTCTGCGAGATTATGGGTGTGTCAACGCAGGATATGGCAATCTATATCAACGCAGAGGAAGCTGCAGCGGACAGCACAATCTGTGGCACGGACAGGATTGATTTAAAGAGCAGAAGGGAATTGGAACGGCAGCGTATATACGAGGCAGCGCAGCTTGAAGCGAAACGGGAGAAGTTCAGTGAGGCAGTAAAGAAGCATGCTGCTGCCGACACAAAAGCTGCTAAGGAAACAAAGTGCGAGACGGCAGAAGGAGAGCCCGTTTCAAAAGAAGTGGAAAAGAAGGAAACGGGAAAAAAGACTGATATGGTCAATGATACACCGAAGACTGCTGCCAAAGAGGAACCAAAAGCAGAAACAAAGAACGCGGAAACCATACATGTGTTTAAGGGAATGGTAGAGGATGCCGCCAAGGAGGAGAAGAAGGAAGAGGTACAAAAGGAAGAGGAAAGCTTTGACGAATTTAAGAAGGTAATTGTAATCGTCAATCAAAAACCTATTGTCATGAGAGGAAAAAAGAATTATACTTTTGTTGATATCTTTGATTACATCAATTTTGATACCAGTAAAATGCGCGGGTCTGGAATTGCCACGCTTGTAAACGGAAAGGACGCGCAGTACACGCAAGAACTTTACAACGGGGATAAGATTGATGTATACTGGAAGGAATGAAAAAGAGAGACAAGGGGTTATAACAGATGAAAATGTGTAGTATAGCCAGTGGAAGCAGCGGTAACTGTATCTATATCGGTACGGAGGCAACGCATCTGCTGGTGGATGTAGGCATAAGCGGGAAAAAGACAGTGGAGGGATTGAACCAGCTTGGGCTTACGGGAAGCGACATAGATGGAATCTTAATTACGCATGAGCACTCAGACCACATTAACGGTCTGGGTGTGATGTGCCGGAAATTCGGTATTCCGGTCTATGGAACAGAAGGCACGATTTCGGCAATCAGGGAAGTGAGTAATCTGGGTGCGTTAGATGACTCACTTTTTCACGTGGTACGTGCGGACGAAAAATTTATTTTAAAGGACATTACCGTCAATCCGATGAAAATATCGCATGATGCAGCGCAGCCAGTGGCATACCGGTTTCAATACGGAAGCAGGCGTATGGCAGTGGCAACCGATTTGGGTATTTACGATGAGTATACGGTGGAAAATCTAAAAGGCATGGATGCGCTTTTTTTGGAGGCAAATCATGATATCAACATGCTTCAGGTAGGACCTTATCCCTATTATCTGAAACAGCGGATCCTTGGTAACAGAGGGCATCTTTCAAATGAGCTTTCAGGAAAGTTATTAAGCCGTCTTTTACATGATAATTTAAAGACGGTAGTTTTGGGACATTTGAGTAAGGAAAATAATCTTGCGGAACTTGCGTACGAAACGGTACGGCTTGAAATTTCCATGGCGGACAATCCGTATCGTCCGGATGATTTTCCTATTTTGGTTGCAAAACGAAGTGAGATTTCCCAACTGGTTGAAATTTGACCGGAATTTCTGTATGATAACATATTATAAAATATAGTTCGCGTTAGGAGAGGATTACAAATTATGAAGAAAACAATTATAACAGTCGTCGGAAAAGATACGGTGGGTATTATTGCAAAGGTATGTACTTATCTTGCGGAGAATAAGGTTAATATTTTGGACATTTCCCAAACGATTGTAGATGACTATTTTAATATGATGATGATTGCGGATATGAGCAGCGCGGCAAAGTCGGTCAGTGAGATTTCTGACGATTTGGATCGGCTTGGAGAGGATATCGGGGTAATAATCCGTTGTCAAAGAGAAGAAATTTTTAACAGCATGCATAGGGTATGAGCAGTACCAAATATAAAACGGTAGGAGTAAATGGAGGATTAAGAATGATAAACATTCAAGAGGTGTTGGAAACCAACAAGATGATTGAAAAAGAAAACCTCGATGTCAGGACAATCACACTCGGAATCAGTCTGCTGGACTGTATCGATTCGGACCTGGAAAAGCTTAATGTAAAGATTTACCATAAAATCACGAAGATGGCAAAGGATTTGGTTGCCGTTGGAGAGTCGATAGAGAAAGAATTTGGCATTCCGATTGTCAATAAACGAATATCCGTAACGCCGATTGCTCTCATAGGCGGAGCTGCGTGCAAAACGTCTGATGATTTCGTGACGATTGCAAAGACGCTTGACAGGGCAAGAAAGGATGTCGGTGTTAACTTTTTGGGCGGTTATTCCGCACTGGTTTCAAAAGGCATGACAAAGGCGGATGAACTGCTTCTGCGTTCCATTCCAAAGGCACTTGCCGAAACACAGCTTGTGTGCAGTTCTGTTAATTTGGGTTCGACAAAAACCGGAATTGACATGGATGCCGTGCGTCTTATGGGGGACATCATAAAAGAGACGGCGGAACTGACAAAAGAGAATGATTCGATTGGCTGTTCTAAGCTTGTGGTATTTTGCAATGCACCGGATGATAATCCGTTTATGGCAGGAGCATTTCACGGCATTACGGAGGCGGATGCGATTATCAATGTGGGCGTAAGCGGTCCGGGCGTGGTAAAAAATGCGTTGAAAAACGTACGGGGAAAAAATTTCGAGATTTTGTGTGAGACGATTAAAAAGACGGCGTTCAAGGTTACGAGAGTCGGTCAGCTTGTGGCACAGGAGGCATCAAAGCGTTTGGGAATTCCGTTTGGCATTGTTGATCTCTCACTTGCACCGACACCTGCAATCGGTGATAGTGTGGCGGATATTTTGTGTGAGATTGGTTTGGAGTATGCCGGTGCACCCGGTACGACAGCAGCGTTAGCGCTATTGAATGATCAGGTGAAGAAGGGTGGTGTAATGGCATCTTCCTATGTCGGCGGACTAAGCGGCGCATTTATCCCTGTCAGCGAAGATCAGGGTATGATAGATGCCGTGAATGCCGGTGCGCTGACGCTTGAAAAGCTGGAGGCGATGACCTGCGTCTGCTCGGTTGGGCTTGATATGATTGCAATTCCGGGAGATACGAAGGCAACGACAATTTCCGGTATCATAGCGGATGAGCTTGCAATCGGTATGATTAACCAAAAGACAACAGCAGTACGCATCATTCCGGTCGTTGGAAAGACTGTTGGGGATAATGCGGAATTTGGCGGACTTTTGGGTCATGCCCCTATAATGCCTGTCAGTCCATTTTCATGTGAGGCTTTTGTTAACCGTGGAGGAAGAATACCGGCGCCGATACACAGCTTTAAAAATTAA